>CANGMH010000379.1 GCA_947454005.1 Verrucomicrobiota bacterium | reverse complement strand
GTGGCCCGCGCCCTCGCATCCGGGACATCGGCCCTGCTTGGAGTTGAAGCTGAAGCGGCTCGCGGAATAGCCGCGGATCTTCGATTCCGTCGCCGTGGCGAAGAGAGCGCGGATGTCGTCGAAGAAACCCACGTACGTCGCCGGCGTGGAGCGCGGCGTCCGACCGATGGGCGATTGGTCGACCTCGTGGACGGCGTTGAGCGCCTCGAAGCCGGTGACGTGGCAGGCGCTCGTCTTATCTTTTGCCTTCTGCCTTTTGCCTTCGCCCTTCAGCGCCGCTTCCACCGCGGGGAACAGGCACTCCTTCACCAAGGTGCTCTTGCCCGATCCGCTCACGCCGGTGACCGCGATGAAGCGGCCGAGCGGGAAACGCACGGTGAGGTCCGTCAGGTTGTGGGTCGTCGCGTGGTGCAGGGCCAGCCAGCCCGCCTTGGCCTTCGGGTCGGTCGCGCGCCGCGCGCCGCGCGCCGGCCGGCTCTGGGTCGCCTGCTCGCCCAACAGGCGTCCGGTGAGCGAGGCCGGATCCGCCAGCAGCTCGTCGAGCGTCCCCGAGGCGACGACGCGTCCGCCGTTGACGCCGGCGCCGGGCCCGAGGTCGAGGATCCAATCGGCGCGGCGCATCGTCTCCTCGTCGTGCTCGACGACGACCAGGGAGTTGCCGCGCTCGCGCAGCTTGGTCAGCGCGCCGAGCAACTGGTCGTTGTCGCGGGCGTGGAGGCCGACGGTCGGCTCGTCGAGCACGTAGAGCACGCCGCTCAGGTTCGAGCCGAGCTGCGCAGCGAGCCGGATGCGCTGGGCCTCGCCGCCGGACAGCGTGGTCACGCCGCGTCCGAGCTGGAGGTAGCCCAGGCCGACCTCTCCGAGGAACCGCAGCCGCTCGCGGATCTCCGGCAAGATGTCGCGCGCGATCTCGGCGGCGCGGCCTTCGGGCCGGAGCGATCCCACCCAGTCGAGCGCCTGGTCGACCGACGACTGCGCGAGGGTGTCGATGGTCGGCGCGGACGCTTCCGCCTTGCGCTTGGCTCCGCCGGACCTGGGACCTGGGACCTGGGACCCGGGACCTTGGAGGTCGAGCCGCACCGCTCGCGCCTCGGGCTTGAGCCGTGCGCCGTGGCATTCGGGGCAGGCCTCGCGTTTGCCTTCCTGCCAGCTCCACCAGCTCTCCTCGATCGAGTCCGCGTTGGCACCGCGGTCCACGTCGGGCAGGTAGAAGAGCTCGCCGAAACCGCGGCACTTCGGGCACCAGCCCTGGCTCGAGTTGTAGCTGAAGTCTTTGGGGTCGAGCGGTGCGAACGAACGGGCGCACGTCGGGCAGGCGCGCTCGGTGGAATGCGTGGTGAGCACGCCCTTCTTGTCGAGCGCATGGAGCACGCCCTTGCCGACGGTCAACGCCTCGTCCACCAGCTGCTGCGCGGTCTTGCCCGAGCCCGACGACGGGGCTTCACCCGCGGTGTGCCCCGCGCGACGCCCGCCTTTGCCCGGCGCGCCCGCGATGGTCCCGACGACCACCTCGATGTCGTGCTCCTTGAAGCGATCGAGCCGGAAGGTCGCGTCGGTCGGATACCAGCGTCCGTCGGCGCGGAGCTCCTCGTAGCCGTGCTTGGCGGCCCAGGTGGCGACCTCGGAGTGGAAGCCCTTCCGGTTCTTCACCACCGGCGCGAGCAAGGTGAGGTCGCCGCGGACCGCGGCCTCGGCCTGCAAGGTCCCGCGCAAGGCGTCCCGCGTCTGCGCTTGCACTGGCACGCCGCAATCCGGGCAGTGCTGCGTGCCGAGCCGCGCGAACAGAAGCCGGATGAAGTGATGGATCTCGGTGACCGTCGCGACCGTGCTCTTCCCGCCGCCGCGCGACGTGCTCTGCTCGATGCTGACCGTCGGCGGCAGTCCGGCGATGAGGTCCACGTCGGGCCGGGGGAGCTGCTCGACGAACTGCCGCGCGTAGGCGCTCATCGAGTCGAGGAAGCGCCGTTGTCCCTCGGCGAACAGCAGGTCGAAGGCGAGGGTGCTCTTCCCGCTGCCGCTCACGCCGGTGACGACCACGAACTTCCCGCGCGGGATGTCGACCGAGATGTCCTTGAGGTTGTGCTCCCGCGCACCGCGGACGGCGATGGCGTCGGCGGGGAGCGCGGAGGGCGGAGCGGTCGCGGGATCGGCATCGTTCAGCACGGCCGGAGGTTGGCATGCCGGGGCGGACCGGCAAGGCGGGGCGTCATCGGACGCCGGTGAAGAGGGCAGGGGAACCGTGCGCGGTGCCCCGCCCTTTCCCGTGCCATCGCCGACAGGAGTCCTTCCGGAATCGGGCCGCGAAGATCCCTCTCGACGAGGCCGGAGGTTCTGCTCCCCTCCCACACGATGAACCGAATGCTCGCTCTCGTCCTGGTCGGCACTTGTTCCGTCACCTGCGCCATGGCCGGGAACTGGCCCTCGTGGCGCGGACCGTCCCAGGACGGCATCAGCCCCGAGACGAAGTTCCCGACCTCCTGGAGCAAGGACAAGAACGTCCGCTGGCGCGTCGCCCTGCCCGACGTCGGCAACTCGTCGCCCGTGGTGTGGGGCGGGACGGTGTTCGTCACGCAGGCCCTCGACGACGGCAAGCGGCGCACCTTGATGGCCTTCGACCGCGCGACCGGTGCCAAGCGCTGGCAACAGGGCGTGGACTTCGCGGAGACCGAGCCGCACCACAAGACGAACCCGCACTGCTCGGCCTCGCCGGTGACCGACGGCGAACGCGTCGTCGTCAGCTACGGGTCCGCCGGCATCGTCGCCTACGACTTCGCTGGCAAAGAACTTTGGCGGACCGAACTCGGCAAACAGGTCCACGACTGGGGCCAAGGTTCTTCTCCGGTGATCCACGGCGACCTCGTCATCGTCTACCACGGCCCCGGCGCCTTCTCAACGCTCCATGCGCTCGACAAGCGGACCGGGGCGAAGAAGTGGTCGGTGCCGTTGAAGGAGCAGCATCCCGCCGAGCGTTTCGACGGGTTCGCCGGCAAGAACGACGGCGCGCTCGGCACCTTCAGCACGCCGTTGGTGGTCAAGGCGGGTGGACGCGATGAGATCATCCTGCCCGTCGCGAACCGGCTCCGCGCGTTCTCGCCCGCCGACGGTCTGGAACTGTGGAGCGCGGACGGCATGAACCCGCTCGTGTACAGCTCGCCGACCTACGGCGAGGGCAAGCTGGTCGCCATGGGCGGTTTCTTCGGCAGCATGATCGTCATCAACCCCGGCGGCCAAGGCGACGTCACGAGCAAGCGCTTGTTCTACGAACGCCGGATGAAGAAGCACACCATCGGCTCGCCCATCGTGAAGGACGGCCACGCCTACGTGAGCGTCACCGACGGCTTCGGCCAATGCTACGAGCTCGCGACGGGCAAGCTCGTGTGGGAGGAACGTCTGCCGTCGACCGGCGCCAGCGGGCAGACCTGGGCGTCCGCGGCGATGGCGGGAGACCGCCTCTACATCGTGAACCAGTCCGGCGACACCGTGGTCCTGCGCGCGGCGCCGAGATACGAGGTCATCGCCGTGAACCCGGTCGGCGAGCCGTCGAACTCCACGCCGGCGTTGTCGGACGGCCAGATCTTCCTGCGCACCCAGTCCGCCCTGTGGTGCATCGCCGAAGGGGGACCGTCGGACGCGCGCTGAGGGATCAGCGCTTCACATCCTTCACCGAGACCAGCCGACCTGCCTGGTCGAACTGCAGCTCGCGGAAGCGATGCGCCACGCCTCCTTCGAGGGTCGCCCGTTCGCCGGCGGCCGCGGCGGCGTCGCCGGAGCCGAGCCCGAAGCTGAACGACGGACGGGTCTCCGTGCCCGCGGCCCATTCCGCCACGACCGAGCGGTCGCCCAGCTCGTTCCGGGTCGCGGGCGGCCCCATCTGCCGGACCGCGTCGTCGAAGGTCATCTTCCCGATGCGGTCACGGAGATGGGCGACGGACGGGACATCGCCGGCGTCCGTGCGGCAACCCGTGGACAGCGACGACAAGGAGATCAGGAGCAGACCGGCGAGCATCCGGCGGGGCGACATGCCGCGAGACTAACGGCCGACGCCGCGCGGGCAACCACGGGATGCCTCCAGCGATCCGACCGCAACTCCCGCGCGCCTCGTCGGGCCGCGAAGAATTGGGCTGGCGGCCACGCGGCTCCGCGCCACTCTGGTGTCGTGCGTTCCGTGGTCTCCTTCT
>CANGMH010000378.1 GCA_947454005.1 Verrucomicrobiota bacterium | reverse complement strand
GCCCGCTGGGACCACGAGGCGTACACCGACGCGGGCATGCAGCCGGCCCAGGACATCTACGAGGACTACAAGGAGATCGGCGGCATCAAGGTCGCCCACCGGCTCCGCCGGACGAAACCGGACACCGCCACGTTCACGCTCCGCGTGACCGATGTCGGCACCGGCGGCAACCCGGACGACTCCAAGTTCAAGAAGCCGACGCAGTGAAGCCGTGATGCACGGCCGCGGGGCGGACTCCGGCCCCCCGGATCTTGGGACCGTGGCCGCCCGCCGCCGCGCCGGGGTTCAGATCGAGCGCGCGAACACGTCCGCGACCGGCTTCCCGAGGCCGTCGCGGGTGACGTAGAACGGCCGCTTCTCGATCTCGTAGGACAGCTTGGGCGAGATGCCCAGCGCGCGGTAGATCGTCGCGTGCAGGTCCTCGATCACGACGCGGTCCTTGATGGTCTTGCACGGGCGCTCGTCGGCGGTGAGCCCGTGGAGATGCCCTTTCTTCATGCCGCCTCCGAACAACAGCACGCAACCGGCGTCGGTGAAGTGGCGGTGCATGCCGTAGTGCGTCAGCGACTCGATCTTCTGGGGCACCGGGACCTGGTCCTGGATCGGCCGGTCGGGCTTGCCCTCCTGCATCATGTCGCGGCTGAACTCGCTCGCGAGCACGATGAGCGTGCGGTCGAGCATGCCGCGCTCCTCGAGGTCGAGCACCAGCTGGGAGATGGCTCCGTCGATGGCGATCTTCATGTTGGTCAGCTTCTCGTGGCCGTGCTCGTGGGTGTCCCAGTTGAGGAACGGGATGTACTCGGTGGTGACCTCGATGTAGCGCGCGCCGACCTCGGCGAGCCGCCGCGCGAGCAGGCATCCGAGGCCGAAGCGCTGGATGTTCGACTTCTCGTAACTGCCTTCCCGGTTCTGGTCGCCGCCGAGCTTCTTGCTGAAATCCCATCCCCCCGGCACGTACTTCGCGATGGTCTCGGGCTTCTCCAGCGTGAGGTCGAAGGCCTTGGCCGCGGGCGAGCCGAGCAGGCGGTGCGCGTTGTCCAGCGACCGGAGCAGCGATTCCTTCTGGTATCCGCTGCCGAGCTGGCCGACCGGCGAGGCCTCCACGAGGCGCCGGAAGAACTTGTCGCGGTCCTCGAACCGCCCCGGGCTCATGCCGCCCGGCGGGGTCACGACGTCCTTCGCGGAGTCGGGGTAGGCCACGTTGAACGGACCGAACTCGCTCCCGAGGAAGCCCGCCGAGGTGAAGGCCTTCAGCTCCTCGCCCTCGCCGACATCGAACCGTTGGCCGATGTTGATGAAGGCCGGCACCGCGGGGTCCTTGGGCCCGAGCGTGCGCGCGATGACCGCGCCGATGTGCGGGCAGGCGACCGTCTGCGGTGGCGCATAGCCCGTGTGCCAGTGGAACTGGTGCCGCGAATGCAGGATGAACCCGAGGTCGCCCGCGGTGTAGCTGCGGATGAGCGTGCCCCGGTCCATCACCTTCGCGGTGCGCTCCAGACCTTCGCTGAACCGGATGCCGTCCACCGCCGTGGGGATCGACGGGAAGGTGGACAGGACGGTGTTGGGGTCCATGCCCTTCGCGAAGGGCGTGTAGCGTTTCGGGTCGAAGGTCTCGGTGGCCGCCATGCCGCCGCCCATCCACAGGACGATCACGGTGTCGGCGGTCGCCGCGAGCTTCTCGACCGGCTCCTCGCCCAGCAGCTGGCGCGGATAGCCGGCGCCCAGGGCGCCGAGGGTGGCGGCGCCCAGGCCCTTCACGAAATCGCGGCGGGTGAAATCAGGGGTGTTCATGCGAAGGATGTCAGGTGTCAGGTCGGTGGTTCCGGGACCGGTGGATCTTCGGGCGAGGCCAGGACTTCGACGGATCAGTAGGTGAGCTGGAACTCGGGCAGCATGGCGACGCTCCATAGGAGGTCCTCCACGCCTTCGCGACGGGGTTTCTGGCCGACGAGACCGGTCGCGAGGTCGAGTTCTTTCCGCGTCGGCGGACGGCTCAGCGCCTGGCGGAAGACCCGGTCGACCAGGACGCGTCCGTCCGTGTTGGTGGCGACCAACTGCTCCGCGCCGCGCTTGAGCAGCTTCGCCAGGGTGTAGCCGTTGGTGAGTTCCAGCGCTTGGATGGTCGTGGCGGTGGATTGCCGGACGGTGGTGACCTGCTCGCGGTTCGGGCGTCCCAAGGCGAGCGCGAGCGGGTCCGCGTCGGACAACGACGCGCGGATGCTGCCGTACAAGGTCCGGCCCGCCACCGTTCCCGCCAAGCTGCGACCGAGGTCCCAGGGCGCCATCGACGCCGGTCCGAGGACCTGTGCCGCCGGCCAATCCGCGGCGAACGACACGTCCCGCCACTTGTCGGTGTGCTTGGCCGATACCTTCCACGAACCGTCGGACGCGATGTCGAGCACGCGCTCCGATGCGCCGACCTTCTCGCGGAGCTTGGCGTAGACCAGCAGGCCGGCGGGGTTCGGCTCGCCGCCGCCGCCGTTGACGACCTCGATGGCGATCAGGTTGGTGCCGGCCTTCAGGCGTGAGCGGAGGTCGTACACGCCGGGTTGGTGCCAGTCCGGCGCATCGGTGCCGCGCGCGCGGTCGCCGTTCACGTGGACCTTCGCCGAGTTGTCCGCGTGGACGAACAACGTGGCCTCGGTCGGCGCCCCGGTGAGCACCAGCGTGCGCCGGAACCAGTTCGTCGACGCCGGCACGCCGGTCGCGCCATGGGCGTCGCCCCAGATCCAGAAGGCATCCGCCGGCAGCGCCTTGGCCTCACCCGGCTCGATCAACAGGCGGTCGAGGCCGCCCTCGGGTTTGTCGTGCCAGACCCCGGCGAGCGAACCGAACGCGTCGCGGAACTGCTCCGCGCTCAACCGTCGCACGCCCGGGCCGCGGACCACGAAGTCCGGCGCCGGTTTGGCCGGCAGGTCGACCGACGGCACGTGATAGGCCTGCGAGGTGAGGATCATCGCCAGCGTGCGCTTCAGGTCCCAGCCGTGGGCGACGAGGTCCTCGGCGAGCCAGTCGAGCATGTCGGCGCTCCAGGCCTCGTTCTGCATCACGTCGAGCGGCTCGACGAGACCGCGGCCGAGCAGCTTCGCCCAGAGCCGGTTCACGATGGTGCGGGGCAGCCGGCCGTTCTCGTGGCTGGTGATGATCTTCGCCAGCTGCGAGAGGCGCGCGGCCTTCGGCGCCTTCGGGTCCACCGCGCCGAGCTCCGGGAAGAGGAACTTCAGCGGCGCGACCTTCCCGGTGGGCTTGTCGCACAGGACCATCTCCATCGGGTCGTCGGCGTAGATGCCGGCCAGTCCGTAGGCATCGCTGAGCTGCCAGTCGTCGATGAACGAGTCATGGCACGAGGCGCACTTCAGGTTCACCCCCATGAACACCTGCCCGATGTTCTGCGCGGCCTGCATCGGCGGCGTCATCGACGCGTTCACCGTGCCGCGCCACACGATGCCCTTGGAGAAGCCCTCGCTCGCCGGGGTCGGGTCCACCAGCTCGCGCACGAACTGGTCGTACGGCTTGCCGTCGCGCAGCGCCGCGTAGAGCCACTCGCTGATCTGCTTGCGGCCGCCGTCGATGTAGCCGGTGCCCTTGTAGTCGTTGCGGAGAAGGTCGTTCCAGAACGCGAGCCAGTGCTGCGCGTAGCGTTGCTTGTCGGCCAACAACCGCGCGACCAGCCTGGCCCGCTTGTCGGGCGAACGGTCCTTCACGAAGGCGTCCAGCTCCTCCGGCGACGGCAGCAACCCGACGACGTCGAGATGGACGCGCCGGGCGAACAGGCGGTCCTCCACGACGTGGGCCGGCTTCACGCCGTGGCCGGCGAAGTGCGCGTCGAGGAACCGGTCGAGCGGATGCGCCGCCTTCCCCTTCGGCACCTCGGGCTGACGCGGCTGGAGGTTCTTCGCCGGCGGTTTGGCGAAGGTGACCTGCGGGTCCCACTTCATGCCCTGGTCCACCCATGCGCGGAGCAACCCGACCTGTTCCGCCGTCAGCTTCGAGCCCTTCTTGGGCATCACGTCGTCCGGATTGGTGCCGGCGACCAAGTGGATCAGACGGCTCTTGGCGCTGTCGCCGACGATTGCGGCGGGCCCGGAATCCCCCGGCTGCAGGAATGTCTCGCGGGTGTCCAGTTTCCAGTCGCCGTTCGCCTTGCCCCGGCCGTGGCATTTCACGCAGCTGGTCTCGAGG
>CANGMH010000377.1 GCA_947454005.1 Verrucomicrobiota bacterium | reverse complement strand
TCGAAGGCGCGCTCTGGGACGACCTGAGGCCCGCGTCGTCCGCCCCGGATGTCCCCGAGGCCGCCGCGGTGCTGGCGGAACTGGCCCGGACCATCGGCCGTCGCGGCGACGACGGTGCCGTCGGCAAGGTCATCGCGGCGCTTGCTCGTCTGCCCGCGAAGGACGCCGACGGCATCGCCGACGCCTTGGTCCGCGGCATGATGGTCCAAGGCCATACCTTGGCGCGGTTCGAGCCGTCGCCGTCCGTGCTGCTCGCCGAAGCGTGGCGCCGTGCGAACATCCGGCCCGCCGCGCCGAAACGTGCGGCCGCCGCGCGGCCCGACCCGGATCGTCTGGCGGTGCTGGCGAAGTTCCTTCCCGCGCTGGACCTGAAAGGCGATCCCGCGCGGGGCGCGGTCGTTTTCCGCGAACGCTGCACGACTTGCCATGCCTTCCGCGGCCAAGGGACGGCGCTCGGGCCGGACCTCGGTTCGGTCGTCGCCAACGGCCCCGACAAGCTGCTGGTCTCGATCCTCGATCCGAACCGCGAGGTCGCGCCGAACTTCACCGCCTGGACCGCGGAGACCAAGGAGGGCACCTCCGTCACCGGTCTGCTGGCGCGGGAATCCGATTCCGCCGTCACGTTGAAGATCGCCGGCGGGACCGAAGAAGTCTTCCCGCGGGCCCGGTTGGCGCGCCTCGTCCCGACCGGACGGTCGATGATGCCGGAAGGCCTGGAATCCGGCCTGACGACCGAGGATATCGCGGCCTTGCTCGCCTGGTTGACCGCTCCGGCGCGGCGGTGACCCCGGCGATGTGCACAAGTCCTTCCTGAAACGCCTTTCCCCCGGGCCCGGCGGTTCCTAGCGTCCGCCCGCACTCATGGGAGCTGAAGCGGTCGGGAAAAAGCGGGTGACGGTCCTCGGCGTCGGCGCGTTCACGCAGTCGATGATGCGCCGCCTTCGCGAGGACGGCGCGGAGGTCGGCGCCTATCTGACCCGCGACTACGCGCACCACGGCCCGATGACCGAAGGCCCGTGCGTCACCGCGGCCGCGGAGCCGGACCCGTGTCCGCGTCTCCGCCGCGAACGGCCCGACCTCATCGTGCCGATGTCGATCGAATGGGCGTTGAAGCCGTGGACCGACGAGTTCCTGTCGCTCGCACCGCCGATCCTCTGCCCGACCGGCGAAGGGTTGCGTCTGGAGCGGGAGCGCGATTTCGCCCGAGAGCTGTGCGCGCGGCACGGCGTGCCGTTCGCCCGGGCCTGGACCGTCCCGACACGCGCCGACGCGGAGCGGATCGTCCGCCGCGAGCAACGGCCGTTCGTGCTGAAGAACCCGCTCTGCTCGCCGACCAGCCCGATCCACACCATCGTCTGCGAATCGGTCGAGGACACGCTGGCGTGGCTGCCGAGGCTGGATGATTCCGAGGGCATCTTCCTCCAGGAATATCTCGGCCGCCGCGAGGCCGGGCACATCGCGCTGGTGAGCGCGGGCGAGATCCATCCGCTCGTCACCAACCAGGAGTACAAGCGCGCGTTCGACGGCGACCTCGGCATCGTGGCCGGCGCGCCGCTCGGCGGGCTCGTCGAGCGCGATCCGCAGGACCGGTACGGGCTCGTGCGCGAACTGCTCGCGCCGCTGCGGCCGTGGTTCCGCGAGGTCGGCTTCCACGGACCCGTGCAGGTCACGGCGATGCTCCACGAGGGCCGCTGGCACGTGCTCGAGTACAACGTCCGTCTCGGCGTCACCAGCGGCCCGATGATCGCGCGCATGTTGGCCGAACCGCTCGGGACGTTCCTGCGCTGCGCCCGCGACGAGCCGATCGCGCCGCGCTGGCGGGACGGCCTGGATTTCGGCTGCAACCTCACCCTCGCGGGCTACGGATATCCCTTCACCCAGCTCACCGGTCCGCGCGTGCCGGTCACCGTGCAAGGCGAGCCCACCTGCGACGTCTGGTGGCAGGAGGTCGAGGCCCGGGACGACGGCGTGCTGGAGGCGACCGGCCACCGCATCTGCGACGTCGCCGCCATCGCCGGCACGCTCGATGAGGCCATCGCCACGGCCTACGCGAACATCCGCCGCATCCGCTCGCTCGGTAGCTACCATCGCAACGACGTGGGCAAGTCGCTCTGGCCGCCGGGGAACGCATGAACTCCGACGCCTCCAACGCGGCTCCGACCGGGCGACCACCCCGGTCCGCATGGGTCGAGGTCGATCTCGCGGCGCTGGCGCAGAACTTCCGCCTGATCCGCGCCGACCTGCCGGCCGGCACGCGGTTGTTGTACGTCGCGAAGGACGACGCCTACGGCATCGGTGCTGTGCGCGCGTCCGAGGTCGCGCTCGCCAACGGCGCGGACCTGTTGGCCGTGTTCACGCTGGGCGAGGCGGCCGCGTTGCGGGACGCCGGTATCCGCGCGCCGATCCTGTTGCTCGGGGAACGGTTGCCGGACGAGCTGGAGTGGGTGGTCGAGCTCGGCGTCGAGACGTGCGTCGGCGACATCGGGATCGCGCGGGCGCTGTCCGGGATGGGCACGCGGCGCGGACGACCGGTGAGGATCCACGTCAAGGTGAACACCGGCATGAACCGCTTCGGCTTCGCATGGCGCGACGTGGCGGGCTGGAGCCGCGCGTTGGCCGGCCTGCCCGGCCTGGAGTTCGCCGGCGTGCTCGGGCATTTCGCGCAGAGCGACGAGGCGGAGAAGGCCTTCGCGCGGACACAGAACGAGCGCTTCGCGCGGTGCCTCGCCGTGCTGGAAGAAGCCGGCGTGCGTCCGGACCTCGTCCACCATTGCAACTCCGGCGGCTTCCTCGACCTGCCGGAAGCGCATCACGATGTCGTGCGCGTCGGGCTGCTGGCGCAAGGCGTCTATCCGTCCTCGGTGTGCCGGCGATTGACCGGCCTGCGGGCCGTGCTGTCGGTCAAGGCCCGCGTCGCCGCCATCCAGGATCTGGCTCCCGGCGACACCGTGGGCTACGGCATGCGCTGGACCGCGGAGCGCCCCAGCCGCATCGGCGTGCTGCCGCTTGGTTACGGCGACGGTTTCCCGCGCGTCCGCAACGAAGGGGCGGCGCTCGTCGGCGGACGCCGTGCGCCGATCGTCGGCGGCGTGACGATGGACGCCCTGATGGTGGACCTCACCGACCTGCCGTCCGCGCGCATCGGCGACGAGGCCGTGCTGCTCGGCCGGGAAGGCGACGAGGAGATCACCGCCCAGGATGTGGCCGTGCTGAAGCGCAGCGTGAGCTACGACGTGCTGACCGGATGGCGCGCACGCCTGCCGCGCGTCTATCTCGGTGCCTGAACTTTCCCTCGGCGATGAAGCTCCTCTTCTCCGAAGCCGCCCCGGACCCCGCCCGCTACGTCTATCCGTACGCGGTCTGGGCGTTCCTGGAGCCGGGCGAGACGCCGGCGGACGCCTTCGCCGCCGGCTTCCTTCCCGGGTCCCCGCAACTCGACCGCTTCTATCTCGTCCGCCAGCTGCGCGTGCCCCTTGTCGGTTGGGCACCGACGTCCGAGAACCGGCGGGTGCTGCGCAAGGCCGAGACGCTGCGGTGCGAACTCGTCCCGCGGTCGGCGTTCGCTTACACGGCCGCGCGCCGCGACGAATGGGTCGCCTATGCCGATGCGAAGTGGGGCGCCGGCGTGATGTCGCCCGAGCGGCTGGACCGCCTGATGTCGGGAGCGGTCGTCAGCCATGTGCTGCACTTCACCGACATCGCGACCGGCGATGACCGCGGCTCGGTGCTCCTGTATCTGGAGGCGCCGACGACCGCTTTCTACTATTACGCCTTCTACCGGCACGGCCCGGAGACGAAGCACCTCGGGATGGCGATGATGGTGCGCGCGGTGGAGCACTTCGCCCGGACCGGTTTCGCGCACCTGCACCTGGGCACCTGCTACTCGGAGCAAGCGCTGTACAAGGCGCAGTTCGAGCCGATGGAGTTCTTCAACGGCTTCCGCTGGTCGCGCGACCTGGAGGAACTGCGTCACCTCGTGCGCACCGCGCCGGAAGGCCGGCACCGGCTGGAGACGCCGGAGTTCCTCGCGTTCCAGCCGGGACCGCCCGCGGAACTCGCGCGGGCGAGCCCTTTTCGGAAAGGACCGTGAACGAGAGCAGAACAGCCGGTCGCAAAAGGGTGGTGCATCAAGGGAAATGCAGTCTCATCTCTTTATAAATGGCTTTTGGGCCATATGCGTAGATCTTTCGGGTGTCGGATTCC
>CANGMH010000376.1 GCA_947454005.1 Verrucomicrobiota bacterium | reverse complement strand
CTCCGTAGGCCGCCCGAAATTTCCTGCCATCGGCCGGCGATCCGTCCACGCTCGACTCCGTGAGAATCCTGCTGCTGCTCTGCCTCACCGTCCTGTCGCCCGCCGTCGCCGCTGATTGGCGACCGTTGTTCGACGGAAAGACCTTGGCCGGTTGGACCCCGACGCAGTTCGCCGGCGCCGGCGACATCGAGGTCGTCGACGGCGCGCTGGTGCTCAACCAGGGCCAGCTGACCGGCGTGAGCTACACCAACGCGACGCCGACCGTGGACTACGAGGTCGAGCTCGAGGCGCGGCGGACCCAGGGCATCGACTTCTTCTGCGGGCTCACGTTCCCGGTGAAGGATTCCTTCGCGACGCTCGTGGTCGGCGGCTGGGGCGGCGCGGTCGTGGGGATCTCCAGCCTCGACGGCGACGACGCGGCGCACAACCCGACGACCAGCTACCATCGCTTCAAGACGGGCCAGTGGTACCGCATCCGCCTCGCGGTCACGGCGACGAACCTGAGCGCCTGGCTCGACGGCGAGCGGGTCGTCGACGCCGACATCCGCGGCAAGACCGTGGCCCTGAGGGCCGGCGAGATCGAGGCGAGCAAGCCCTTCGGCATCGCCAGCTACAGCACCACGGCGGAGCTGCGCGGCATCCGGCTGAGGAGACTCGGGCCGGCGCAGGAAGCTGCCGCCAAGACCGTCGCGTTGCCGGCGACCTTGGTGGCGTCGCTCGACCGCTTGGTCGCGGCGGCCACCAACTCGGACTTCGCCCACCGGCGTCTCGCGGAGATGTGCGACACCTTCGGGGCGCGCTTCACCGGTTCGACCAATCTCGAGGCGGCGATCGACTGGGTGCTGGGCCAGATGAAGGCGGACGGCCTGGACCGCGTCCGCGGCGAACCGGTCAAGGTCCCGCGCTGGATCCGCGGCGAGGAGTCCGCGGAACTGCTGGAGCCGCGCCGCGAGACGCTCCCGATGCTCGGGTTGGGCGGGAGCATCGCGACGCCGCGCGGCGGGCTGACGGCGCGCGTGCTGGTGGTGACGAACTTCACCGAGCTGAGCAACCGCGTCGCCGAGGCGAAGGGCCGGATCGTGGTGTTCGATGCGCCGTTCACGGACTACGGCGAGACCGTCCGGTTCCGCTGGGCCGGCGCGAGCGAGGCGGCGAAAGCGGGCGCGGTGGCCAGCATCGTCCGCAGCGTGACCCCGTTCTCGCTGCGCACGCCGCACACCGGCGCGATGTCCTATGCCACGAACGTCCCGAAGATCCCGCACGCCGCGTTGGCACCGGAGGACGTCGGGCGGTTGGCCCGCTGGCAGGCGCGCGGGATCCCGTCGGTCGTCCGGCTCCGCATGGCGGCGAGGACCTTGCCGGACGGACCGTCGCGCAACGTGGTCGCCGAGCTGCGCGGACGCGAGAAGCCGGACGAGGTCGTCGTGATCGGCGGGCACATCGATTCGTGGGACGTCGGACAAGGCGCGCAGGACGACGGCGGCGGTTGCTTGGCCGCGTGGGAAGCCTTGCGCCTGATGAAGGAGCTCGGGCTCCGTCCGCGCCGGACCGTGCGCGTGGTGCTCTGGACCAACGAGGAGACCGGCGGCGCGGGCGCGAAGGCCTACCGGACCGCCCACCTCGGCGAGCTCAAGGACCACATCGCGGCCATCGAGACCGACAGCGGCACCTTCGCTCCGGAAGGTTTCGCCTTCACCGGCAGCACGAAGGCCGGCGAGGTCATCCGGTCCATCGGCGGGTTCCTCGGTTCCCGGCTCGGCGCCGGAAAAGTGACGAACGGCGCCGGCGAGGCGGACATCGCCCCGTTGCTGGAGCACGGCGTCCCGAACCTCGGCCTGCGTGTCGACCGCGAGCGGTACTTCTGGTACCACCACACGGCGGCCGACACGGTGGACAAGGTGGCGCCGCGCGATCTGGCCCGCTGCACCGCGGCGATGGCGGTGATGGCCTATGCCTTGGCCGAGATGGAGGAACCGCTTCCCCGTTGAAAGGGATGTTCGCTAATCCTGCCACGGCTTCACTTAAGCTACTTTGATCGGCCCGGTCGCTTGACGCCCCTTAACCCCCCGGTAAGCTGCTTGACGAACGAACCGCCGCGTGTCCCGCCGATGTCATCGGTGTCGGCACGCGGCAAATTTTCGCAGCAAAGGCACATTTAATGAGCGCAGTAGCAGACGCCTCGGCCCCGGCCGGTGGCCAATCCAGATTCACCAAGATCAACGAGGCGGTCATCCGCATCGCAGGCAACTCGCAGGACGGCATCCAGGCCATCGGCGGTTTCTTGGCCCGGCTCGCGGGCCGGAGCGAGCAGGAGGTCATGACCTTCATGACCATCCCGTCCACGATCTCGGGCGGGCCGTCGATCTTCCAGGTCCGCATCGGATCCGGCGAGGTGCTCTCGGCCGGCGACGAGGCCGACCTGCTCCTGTGCTTCTACCAGCACAGCTACGAGGACCACATCAAGTCGCTCAAGCTCGGCGGCATCGTGCTCTACGACGCGGACCACGTGACGCCGAGACCCGATTGGCAGGAAAGCTACCGCCATGTCGGCGTGAACATCTCCGGCCTCACCGTCGAGGCCATCGGCGGCACCGGCCGCGACAAGGGCAAGAACATCTACGCCCTCGGCCTCCTGGCCAAGATCTATGATCTCGACGTCGCGAAGCTCAAGCGCCTCTTCAGCGAGCGCTTCGGCGGCAAGGACGCGTCGATCCTCGACAACGCCAACGCCTGCTTCGATTCCGGCTACAACCACAGCCTCGAGAACCTGCTCAAGAGCTATCAGTTCTATCCCGGCGCGGACAAAGGCGGCCAACAGGTGGTGATGAACGGCAACGAGGCCCTGGCCTACGGCCTCATCGCCGCGGGCGTGCGCTTCGGCGCCGGCTATCCGATCACCCCGTGGTCCGACATCATGGAGCTGCTCCGCAAGGAGCTCCCGAAGTACGGCGGCAGCTTCATCCAATGCGAGGACGAGATCGCTTCCGTCTCCATGGCGCTCGGCGCCAGCTGGGGCGGTCGCGTGGCGGTGACCGGTTCGTCCGGTCCCGGCATCTCGCTCAAGACCGAGGCGATCGGCTGGGCGTCGATGGCCGAGATGCCGCTGGTCATCGTCGATGTGCAGCGCGGCGGCCCGTCCACGGGCATGCCGACCAACGTCGAGCAATCCGACCTCAACATCGCGACCTTCGGCGGCCACGGCGACAGCCCGCGCGTCGTGCTGGCCCCGAGCGGCGTCGAGGACTGCTTCTACACCGCGATCGAGGCGGTCAACATCGCGCGCAAGTACAGCACGCCGGTCTTCATCCTCACCGACCAGGGCATCGCCACGCGCATCGAGGCGTTCCCCGAACCGAAGCTCGAGCAGATCTGCCAGGACATCTCCCCCGACCTGACGCCGGTCGCCGACCACAAGCCCTACGATCTGAGCGCCCCGGACGGCCTCACCCGCCATCTTGCTCCCGGCACCCGTGTCGCCAGCGGCAAGTACCCGGTCGTGACCGGCCTTGAGCACGACGAGCTCGGGCATCCGACCGGTTCGCCCAAGGTGCATCTCGCGATGATCGCCAAGCGCCGCAACAAGCTGCGCAAGCTCGCGTGGGAGATCCCCTTGCCCAAGGTGTACGGCCCGTCCGAAGGCCAGATCCTGCTGGTCGGTTGGGGCAGCTCCGAGGGCCCGATGCGCGAGGCCGTGGACCGCGCCCGCGCGGTCGGCGACGCCATCTCGTCGATCAACCTCAAGCACATCAACCCGCTGCCCAACGGCCTGGAGAAGATCTTCAAGGGCTTCAATCACGTGTTCGTGGTGGAGCTCAACGACGAGGGCCTCTACGGCTACGGGCAGCTCGGCTCGGTGCTCCGCGCCCGCTATGCGGACCCGAAGATCCAAGGCATCAACAAGGTCGACGGCCTCACCTGGAAGGTGAAGGAGATCCTCGACCGCGCCCGCTCGCTCGCCAGCGCCAAGTGAACCGGAACCGGACCCGACCTCGTTTTATCCCGACATGAGCACGCTCGCTTTCCCTCTCGTCTCCCTCCCCCGCACGGGCAGCCTCGACCTCACGCCGGTCGCGCCGCTCCTCGACACCGACCGCAAGCCGCTGACCAAGAAAGAGATCTCCGCCGACCACCCGACCTGGTGCCCCGGCTGCGGTGATTTCTCGGTCCTCGCGCTCTACTTCAAGCTCATCGAACGCCGCAAGCTGTG
>CANGMH010000375.1 GCA_947454005.1 Verrucomicrobiota bacterium | reverse complement strand
GGACATGGTCGGGAACGGTCAGGGAACGGTGGGCCGGGTCGCGCGCAAGGCGTCGGCGAGACGGGCGCCGAACTCGTCGATGACGGCGTCGTCATGAGCGAGGGAGAGATAGAGCTTGGTGCCCATCGGATTGAGGAAGACGCCTCCCCGGAGCAACCCGTACATGAGCGCCCTGCCCCGCGCCCGGTCGCTGGCGAGCCAGGAGGTCTGGTCCGTGACCGGTTCGGCCGAGAAAGCGGCCTGGGCGAGCGGTCCATCGCCGAGCACCTGCCCGACCTCGTCGGCCTGCGCCAACGCCTCGCCGATCCGCTGGCGCAAGCGGCGTCCGGCGGCGTGGAGACGCGGGTAGAGGCCGGGCTCGGAGAGGAGATCGAGCGTGGCCAGCGCCGCGGCGCACGACACGGGATTGCCGCCCGTGGTGGAAGCGGACCACGCGTAGTTGGGCCCCGGCAGGCGATGTTCGTTCACCACTTCCATCAGGTCCGCGCGCCCGGCGTAGGCACCGAGCGGGAAGCCCCCGCCGAGGCCCTTGCCGTAGGCCACGAGGTCGGGGCTGACGCCGTAGTATTCTTGGGCGCCGCCGAGCGCGAGCCGGAAGCCGGTGACCACCTCGTCGAACACCAGCACGATGCCGAGCGACCGAGTGAGGTCGCGCAGACCTTGGAGGAATCCCGGTGCCGGGGTCAGGCAACGGTGCAACGGCTCGACGATGACGGCGGCGAGCTCGTGGGCGTGGTCGCGCAGGATCCGCGCCGTGGTGTCGAGGTCGTTGTACGGCGCGACGAGCACGTCGCGGGCGACCCAGGAGGCTCCGGCGCCACTGGGATCGGACTGCGGCAACGCGGCGGGTCGGCCGTTCAGCATGCTGGTGATGCCGACCGGATGCTGGCCGTGGTAGGCGCCCTCGAACTTCAGCACCTTCGGCTTCCCGGTCGCGGCCTGGGCCACGCGGAGGCAGAGCATGGTCGCCTCGGTGCCGGAGGCGACGAAGCGGATCCGTTCGGCGCAGGGCGAGATCGCGGCGATCCGCTCGGCCAGCTCGACGGACCGGCGGTTGACCGCGGCGAAGTTGGCACCGAGCGCGGCTTGGCTTGTCGCGGCTTCGACGACCTTCGGATGCGCGTGGCCGACGAGCGCCGCGCCCCACGCCATGGTCATGTCGAGGAACTCGCGGCCGTCGGTGTCCCAGACGCGGCAGCCCTGGCCCCGCTCGATCACCGGGACCAGTTCAGGCGGGATGCCGTACTCGCCGTTCGATCCGGCAGGGAAAAGGGCGAGAGCGCGTTCGCGGAATGAAGTCATCGGGATGGGAGAACGACCACGGACGGGCACGGCAGAAGGCAGGTCAGGGACCGTAGCCTCCTCCCTTCAAGATCGCGTCGTCTGGTCCTGTCGGTGTTCATCCGGGATCAAAGAGTCTTCGCCTCCACCTCCCCGATGCACACGTCGAGGATGGCGAGGGCTTGGTCGAGTTCGGCCTCGGTGAGCGTCAGCGCGGGCGTGAGGGTGAGGATGGTGCCCATCGTCACCTTGAAGTTCAGGCCCCGGCTGAGCGCACCGTACATCACCTGCTCGGCTTCATCGGTGGCGGGCACGTAGCCACCGACGGGAGGAGGTGGAACCGCCGGACCCATCGTTGCCGTCCGCCGCGTCACCTCGGCGGCTACCGGTCGTCGCAGCTCGATGCCCATCAGCAGGCCCTTGCCGCGGATGTCGCCGATGAGCGGATGGCGCGACTTCATCTCGGTCATCTTGGCCAACGCGATGTCGCCGAGGCGCGCGGCGTTGCCGACGAGGTCCTCGTCGCGGATGACGTCGAGCGTCGCGATGCCTGCGGCGCAAGCCACCGGGTTCTTCTCGTGGGTGTAGTGGCCGAGCGCGGTCTTGGTCGCGACGTTGAGCCCTTCGCGCGCCAGCAGCGCGGCGATGGGGAACACGCCGCCGCCGAGCCCCTTCCCCAGCACGAGCATGTCGGGCACGACGTCGTAATGTTCGCAGGCGAACATCTTGCCGGTGCGTCCGAGACCGATGGGGATCTCGTCGAGGATGAGCAGCGCACCGTGCTTGTCGCACGCCGCGCGCACGCGCTTCCAATAATCGGCCGGCGGGATGAACGGCGTGCAGCGCACGGTCTCGCCGATGACCGCCGCGACGTCGCCTTCCTTCTCCAGCACGTACTCGATGTAATCGGCGCAGGCCAGGCTGCACGAATGTCCGCACTTGAAGGGACAGCGATGCGGCTCGGGCGGCGGGACGTGCTCGCAGCCGGGCAGCAGCGGTCCGATCCCCTGGCGGAAGACCGCCTCGCCGCCGATCGAGATCGCGTCGAGCGAGGCGCCGTGGAAGGAGTCCCACATCGACACGGTCTTGAACCGTCCGGTGGCGATGCGCGCCAGCTTGAGCGCCATGCCGATGGCGGAGGTGCCGCCGGGCGCGAATAGCACGCGGTCGAGATCGCCGGGAGCGATCTCCGCGAGACGACCGGCCAGTTCCACGGCCGGCTCGCAGGTGTAACGCCGCGTGCAGAAGCTCAGCGTGTCGAGCTGCTGCTTGATCGCGGCGATGACGCGCGGATGGGAGAAGCCGACCTGGTGGACGTTGTTGCCGTGGAAGTCGAGATAGCGCCTGCCCTCGATATCCTCGATCCACGCGCCCTCGGCCTTGGCGAGCACGTTGAGGCACGGCGTGGAGAGCGACTGGTGCAGGAAGCGCTCGGCGTCGGCGTCGAGCATCGCCTGCGCCTCCGGTCCGATGTGGCCGACGGCCCACGCGCGGCGACGGGGCGAGAGGTTCACGTCGCCTTCGGATCGGAGGCGGTCGAGCGGATCGGTCACGGTGTCGATGGCGATGTCAGGGTTGGACCGCGGCGGCGGGTTGTCCGGGACGAAGCATCCTGGCGAGACCCGGGAGGTCGTCGGTGTTGACCAGGTCGACGCCCGCTGCGTGGAGCTCGCGCCAGACGAAGTCCTTGTCCTGCGCGCCCCAGAAACGGATGCGGCGGCCCTGGGCATGGGCCTTCGTGACGATCTCGCGGAGCTTCGCACGATCGGCTTCGGCGAGTTGGCCGTCCTTGAACCACGCGAACGTGGGCCGCCAGCTCTCGCTCACCAACGGCACCAGATGGACGGACGTGTTCTTCTCCAGGTCCGCGAAGAGTCCGTCCAAAGCGCAGAGCCTCTGGGGCTCGGCGGCGACGATGGCGGCCGGACGGTCACCGGTGAGGATCACCGTGATCGCTCCGGGCGCCGTGTTGGTCGGCGTGAATCGCGTGAGCATCTCCGCGTAGCCGGCGAGCACATCGCGGAGCTTGGCATAGACGGCCGGGCCGTCGGCCTTGATGTCCACCAGAAGGGTGAACTCCACGTCCGGCGCAGCGGCCGCGAGCGGTCGGCGCAAGGCCTTGTCGGTGCCGAGGCCGGGATGGACGTGGCCGCCGTTGGCGCGGACCCGTTCGCGGAGCGGGTCGAGGTAGAGGGCTTGGAGCGTGCGCTCGGACTTCAGGTCCTTGCGGTCGTGGGCGACGAGCAGTTGGCCGTCCACGAGGTAGATGTCGGCCTCGACCGAGCAGAACCCGTTGTCCAACGCGTCGAGCAACGGACGCTTGTGCGCGTAGTCGTTGTGCGCGTGGGCGCGCGGGAGCGGCGGGGCCGCGAAGGCGGGATGATGGAGGAGGGCTGAAGAAAGAAGCAGGATCCCGATCTGCCACCATCGGGGTACGCTCCCTCGGCGCAGTCCGACCGGCCCCTTCATCATTCCCAATTCAGCCTTCATCCTTGCACCCTCACCCCCATCTCGGCGAGGGCCTCGGCGATGGCGTACACCACCTGCTTCATGTCGGCCTCGAAGAGGCGGCCGATATTGCCGATGCGGAAGGTGTCGGCCTGGCTGATCTTGCCGGGATAGAGGATGAAACCCTTGTCAGACACGAGCCGGTAGAACGCGTCGAAGGTGAACTTCGGGTCCGCCGGGAACGGGAAGCTGGTGATGATGTGGCTCTGCACCTCGGGACGCAGGTACGGCCGCATCCCGATCTTGGCCATGCCGGCGAGGAGCGTCGCGTGGTTGTGCCGGTAGCGCGCGGATCGGCCCTCGATCCCCCCTTCCCCGTCGAACTCGTCGAGCGCCTGCTCGAAGGCGAGGATGCTGTGGGTCGGCGGCGTGTAGCGGAACTGGCCGGACTTCTCGAACCCCTTCAACTGGCCGAGCAGATC
>CANGMH010000374.1 GCA_947454005.1 Verrucomicrobiota bacterium | reverse complement strand
GGCCGTCGGCTTCTCCGATTGGCTGCGCGGCGTCGCATACGGCGGCGGGGTCTTCGTCGCGGTCGGCGAGAACGGCCGCATCGCCGTCAGCGCCGACGGTGTGAAGTGGAACACCCGCTCCAGCGGCACGACGGCGAACCTGAGCGGCGTCGCCTTCACCGGCGCCGTCTTCATGGCGGTCGGCGACGCCGGCACGGTGGTCCTCAGCAACGTCGGCGGGACCGCGTGGACCAAGCAGACGGGGACCGGGGCCACCGGCGACCTGGGCATGGTCGCCATCGAAGCGGTCGGGAGCCGTCTCGTCGGCGGCGAGAACGAGCTGCGCCTGAACACGTCGTTCGGTTTCAGCTCGACCTGGACGGACCAGGTCTCGGTCTCGAAGGCATCCCCTGCGCCGAAGGCCACCTACCTCGCGGCGTTGTGGGACGGCACGAATTTCGTCGTCGGCGGACGCGGCGGTCTCACCGTCACGGGCCAGCGTCCGACGGCCGGAGCGGACTTCGGCTGGAGCACCTTCCCGAGCCCGACGCGGAGCTGGCTTTTCGATATCACCACCGCGGTGGGCACGGGGACGAACCTCTCGGCGACCTGGGCGGACGGCGGCGTCCGCTACGCGACGAACCAGACGACCAACACGTTCTACGTCGCCGTCGGCGACCAATCCACCATCGTCACCAGCGACAACGGCGCGACCTGGAGCACCGCGTTGACCCCGGCGACCTCGACCGGCGCCATCTATCTCGGTGTGGCCGGCGATGCGCGCGGTCTGGTGGCGGTGGGCAGCAAAGGCACGCTGTCGTTCAGCCCCGTGGACCACGTCGCGACGCTCGTCACGAACTTCTTCACCAACGGGGCCGTGGTCACCACCGTCGTCTTCACCAACCAGGTGAACGCCCTCGGCCTCGGGTGGTACGCCGGGCGATCGCCGACCGCCGTCGACCTCCAAGCGGTCTGCGCCGGCTCCGGGACCTACGTGGTGGGCGGCGACCAAGGCTTCCTCGCCACCAGTCCGGACGGCACCAACTGGACCGCCCGGGCCAGCGGGACGACGCGTTTCCTCTCCGGGCTCGAAGCGTGGCCGGGCGGTTTCGTCGCGGTGGGCGACCAGGGCACGGTCGTCACCTCGCGGGACGCGTTGACCTGGTCCAGCCGGTCCCTCGCGACCACGAACTGGATCTATCGCGTGCGCTGGCTCGGCGGGCAGCTTGTGGCCGCGGGACAGAACGGCGCCATCTACACCAGCCCCGACGCCGTCGCATGGACGCCCCGGTCGAGCGGCACGACCAACTGGATCAACGACATCGAGTGGATCGACGGGACCTACTTCGCGGTCGGGAACCAAGGTCTCGTCCTCACCAGCCCGGACGGCGTCCGCTGGACAGCCGACACCTCGGTGATCACCGGCAAATCGATCTACGGTGCCGCCACGCTCGACGGACGGCTCGTTGTGGTCGGCATCGAAGGACTGGTCCTCCGCACGCAGGTCGGTGCGTTCCCGGAGCCGGTCAGGATCGTCGATTGGCCGAAACAACCGACCGACCAGTTCTTCTTGTTCACCGGCAGCCCTGACCAGCGGTTCCGTCTCGATCGCGGCACCGACCTGAAGACCTGGGAGACCGGGGCCGCCCGCGAGATCACCGATCCGGCGGGCACATTCCTGCTGCTGGACGACGGCACCAACAGCCCGCTCCAACAGTTCTTCCGCTCAGTGGACCTGCCTTGAAGCGGGGAGACCGGCGCGGAACGCGGACTCCGGGTTCCGCGTTCCCATGTCCGTCAAATTCCCTCGCCTGTCACGGATCGCCTTCGTGATGCTCGCGGCATGTCCGGACCGCTCGAAGGTAAGTGCATCGTCATCATCGGTGGCACCACCGGATTGGGGCTCTCCGCGGCCCGTGCCGTGGTCGCCGCCGGCGGCCGGGTGGTCGCGGTCGGACGCGATCCGGACAACGTGGCCGCGGCGGCGGAGGCGCTCGGGTCCTCGGCCCGTGGGGTCGTCGGCGACGCGACCGATCCGGCGACCGCACCGGCGGCGATCGCGACGGCGGTGGACGGGTTCGGCGGCTTCCACGGGCTCTACCACGTCGCCGGCGGGAGCGGACGCCGCCGCGGTGACGGACCGTTGCACGAGCTCACCGACGACGGCTGGGACTTCACCTTGGACCTGAACCTGAAGTCCGTCTTCCACTCCGCCCGCGCCGCGGTCCGGCAGTTCCTCGCCCAAGGCCGCGGAGGCAGCATCGTCCACTGCGGGTCGGTGCTGGGTTCGTCGCCGTCGCCGAGGTTCTTCTCGACCCATGCCTACGCGACCGCGAAGGCGGGCGTGGTCGGATTGAGCCGCGCGGCGGCGGCTCGTTACGCCGCCGATGGGATCCGCGTGAACGTGCTCGCCCCGGGCTTGGTCGCGACGCCGATGTCCAAGCGCGCCCAAGGCGACGAAGCCATCCTCGGTTTCATCCGCACCAAGCAACCTCTCGACGGAGGACGCATCGGCGCGCCCGAGGACCTCGACGCCGCGGTCGTGTGGCTGCTCTCGGACGCCTCGCGGTTCGTCACCGGACAGGTCATCGCCATCGACGGCGGCTGGGAAGTCAGCGAAGGCCAATGGACCGCGGCGAACGATGATCGGTGATCGACGAAGGCCGCGCGCGGCATGCCGAAGCAGGAAGGCTTCCCCATGGAACCAAGGACAAGATCGATGCCCGACGCGCGCCCCGCTGCCTACACGCTCGGGCTCGACCTCGGCGGCACCAGCGTCAAAAGCGTCGCCGTCACATCGGCGGGCGAGACGCTCGGGCGGTTCCACGAAGCATTCGACCTGGCGGAACCGATGGCCTTCGCACGGTGCGTCGCATCGGTGGTGGACCAGGCTTCGGACGCCTTGGGCAAGCCGGCACGGATCGGGTTGTCCGCTCCGGGGATCGCCGCCAAGGACGGACGGTCGATCGCGGTGATGCCGGGGCGGTTCGATGGATTGGAAGGGCTCGTCTGGGCCGAGTTCCTGTCGCGTCCCGACCGCGTGCCCGTCCTCAACGACGCCCATGCGGCCCTGTTGGGCGAGGTCTGGCTCGGGGCCGCGCGCGGATGCCGCGACGTGCTTCTGCTCACGCTCGGCACCGGCGTGGGGGGGGCGGCGATGTCGGACGGACGTCTCTTGCGCGGGCACATGGGCAAGGCGGGCCACCTCGGCCACGTCTCGTTGGATCCCGAGGGCCCGCCCGACATCTGCGGGACGCCCGGTTCGTTGGAGGATGCCATCGGCAACAACAACATCGCGGCGCGCACCGGCGGACGCTTCGGCACCACCCACGATCTCATCCGCGCATGCGCCGACGGTGATGCTGGCGCCCGGGAAGTCTGGCACCGATCCCTCCGCGCGTTGGCGGCGGCGCTGGCCTCGTTCGGCAACGTGTTCGACCCGGAGGTCGTGATCCTCGGTGGCGGGATCGCCCGCGCGGACGAGGCGTTGTTCACGCCGTTGCGCGACCTGCTGGCGACCCGTGAATGGCGACCGGGAGGGCAGGGGATGCGCCTGGTCGCGGCCCAGCTCGGCGAGCATGCCGGCGCCTACGGAGCCGCATGGAACGCGACGGGCTCGTCGGCCGAGGCGAGGTGAGCCGGCCCGGTGTGCGTCCGTGCAGGATGATTCCGGTCGGTCCGGTCGTCGGGATTCCGTGTCGGCGCCATCGTCGGGAACCCCGATGACCGCCATCGAAGGCGTCGCCGGGACGACGACCGGCTTGCGTCTGGATCTTCGCGCAATATCGTACACGACTTTATGCCGCTGTCCGCTCCGCTCTCGCTCCGTCGCGCCGTGCTCGGCGCGCTTGCCATCGCAGCCGTCGCGCCCGCGCTCGCCCAGCACAAGCTCGGGCCCCAGGGCAGCTTCGACGCCCCGAAGATCGCCGCCGCGTCGGACGAGGGGGAAAAGAACCTCAAGCGCTTCCAGCTGCCTCCCGGTTGGAAGGGCGAGCTCTGGGCCGCCGAGCCGCAGGTGGCGCACCCGGTGGCGTTCGACATCGCCGACGACGGGCGCGTGTTCGTCTCCGAGACCTTCCGCGCCTGGCGCGGTGTGCCGGACATCCGCGGCATCATGGATTGGCTCGACGAGGACCTCGCCAGCACCTCGGTCGAGGACCGGCTCGCCGAGATGAAGCGGCACCTCGGCGACGAGGGGATGAAGGACTACCTCAAGAACACCGAGCGCGTCCGTTTGCTCACCGATCC
>CANGMH010000373.1 GCA_947454005.1 Verrucomicrobiota bacterium | reverse complement strand
GCCTCATGCGCTTCTTCGAGGAGCCCGAGAACCTCAAGCGGGTGCAGGTCTACGAGACCGAGCTGCACGCGGACCAATCCAAGAAGCAGCTCTACGAGGAGAAGGAGCAGCTGCTCTTCGCCATCGAGGAGAAATCCCACGAGGCCGATCTCACCGAGAAGGGCCGCGCGTTCATCTCGCCCGATGATCCCGACGCCTTCGTGCTGCCGGATCTCCCCACCGCCTTCAGCCAGATCGATTCCGGCGCCGAGAGCGACCCCCGCAAACGGCTCGAGCAGAAGGCCAGGCTCCAGGGCGAGTTCGAGGAGCGCGCCCAGGTCATCCACGCGATCTCCCAGCTGCTCAAGGCCTACTGCATCTACGAGAAGGACGTGCAGTACGTCGTGCAGGACAACAAGGTCATCATCGTCGACGAGAACACCGGCCGTCTCATGACCGGCCGCCGCTGGAGCGAGGGCCTGCACCAGGCCGTCGAGGCCAAGGAAGGCGTCGACATCGAGCGCGAGACGCAGACGCTCGCGACCATCACCATCCAGAACTATTTCCGCCTCTACAAGAAGCTGGCCGGCATGACCGGCACCGCCGAGACCGAGGCCGCCGAGTTCCACGACATCTACAAGCTCGGGGTGATGACCATCCCGACGAACCGCCCGAACATCCGCAAGGACTCCCACGACACCGTCTACAAGACGAAGCGCGAGAAGTTCAACGCGGTCGTGGCCGAGATCAAGCGGCTGCACGGCGAGGGCCGCCCGATCCTGGTCGGCACCGTCTCGGTCGAGACCAGCGAGATGCTCGGCAAGCTGCTCAGCCGCGAGAAGATCCCGCACGCGGTGCTCAACGCGAAGTTCCACCAGCAGGAGGCCGAGATCGTCTCCCGCGCCGGCCAGAAGGGCTCCGTCACCATCGCGACCAACATGGCCGGCCGCGGAACCGACATCAAACTGGGCGCCGGCGTCACCGAGGTCGGCGGCCTGCACGTGCTCGGCACCGAGCGCCACGAATCCCGCCGCATCGACCGCCAGCTCCGCGGCCGCTGTTCGCGGCAAGGCGATCCGGGTTCCTCCCACTTCTTCATCTCGCTCGAGGACGACCTCATGCGCCTCTTCGGTTCCGACCGCATCACCAAGGTGATGGAGCGCATGGGCCTCGAGGAGGGCCAGGAGCTGGAGCATCCGCTGCTCAACCGCTCGATCGAGACCGCCCAGAAGCGCGTCGAGCAGCACAACTTCCAGATCCGCAAGCGCACGCTCGAGTACGACGACGTGATGAACAAGCAGCGCGAGGTCATCTACGGCTTCCGCAACGAGATCATCGACGCCGCCGACGTCCGCGACCGCCTGATGGACGTCATGGAAGAGGTCGTGCTGCTCAAGGTGCAGGAGTTCACCAGCGACAGCTCGGACCCGGGCGAATGGAACCACCGCGGTCTGGCCGACTGGGTGAACCTCAACTTCCCGATCGGGATGCCCGAGGAGGAGATCCTCAAGGCGGCCCGCTCCGGCACCGAGGCGCCCGTTCCGGATTCGCTCTTCGACGGGCTCAACGAGGCGCAGTTCGCCGTGGTCAACTTCATCGGGAAGGCGATCCGCGAGGCCTACGAGCTGAAGGTCAGCTTCGAGAAGCCCGAGGCCCTCGCCAGCCTCGAGCGCTACACCATCCTCAGCGCCATCGACCGGCTCTGGCAGGAGCACCTGTACGGGATGGATTCGCTGCGCAGCTCCATCGGTCTGCGCGCCTACGGCCAGCGCGATCCGCTCATCGAGTACAAGGCGGAGGCCTTCAAGCTGTTCGACGAGCTGATGGTCAACATCAAGACCGAGATCTGCCACAACATCTTCCGCAGCGCCTCGAGCCTGATGGCGTTCGAGCAGTTCCTGCACAACCTGCCGCAGGTCACGCGGCACGAGGAGACCAGCGCGTTCGCCGCGCCCGCGTCCGGCGCCAGCGACGTCGTCAGCCAAGCCAACGAGGCCGTCGCCAAGGCGCGTCCGGTGAAGGCCACGCCGCGCGTCGGCCGCAACGACGACTGCCCCTGCGGCAGCGGCAAGAAATACAAGAGCTGCTGCGGCAAGTGACGGGAGAGCCCGCTTCCCGATGGACCGGAGCGGCTAGAACTGCCGTTCCGCCACCGCCCAAAGACTGGAACCGTGGGCCAGCAGCGGCAGGAGCCAGAGCAGGCGTAGCTTCCGCTCCCAACGTTCTGGCAACGCTTCGGCGAGCGCGGCCCAGCCGAGGCCGGCACCGACGAGGAGGAAGATGTAGAAACCTGCGAGGTAGCGGGCCCTGAGCCCGTTCTGGCTCTGCCAACCGCCGAACGCGAGCGCGGTGAGGTAGACTCCGCACGCCGACAGCATGAAGAGGGCATGCGCAGCTGCACGCGGCCGCCAGCAGCAGGCAGACGACGCTGACGAGGAGCCGGGGGCCGACGGCTTCGTTGTAGCCGTACGCGCGCCAGAAAGTATCGGACAACAGATAGTCGCGATGCCACAGGCCGAACGAGGTCAGCATCGAACCCAGCACCGAGGAGACGAAGGTGCGCGCGCCGGGTTGCCCGCTGAGTTCTTGGAAATCCGGCAACCATCCCAGCAGGGGCATCGCCATCAACGCGACGGGCCCGGCGATGGCCAGTCCGCGGAAGATCGGGCCGCATCGCATCCCGGAGCGGGAACGCTCCTGCCCCGCCCTGGCCAAGGCCAGGCCTCCGATGGTCTCCGCCACGGCTCCGACGACGACCGCGACCAGCACGCCGGCCGGGAAAGGCATCCTGCGGATCCAAGCGGGCGCCGAGAGCGTGACCAACGATTCCCAGGTCTGGCGCGCGGCCTCGTCGTAGTCCTGCAGGGACAACGCGGAAGGCACCATCACGCCGGCTCCCAAAAGGAGCCAGAACCATGCGGCCCTCCGCGCCCGCTCCGCGCCCGTCGCCGTTCCGCCGGGCAGGAGGACGCGCGCCGAGAGCATGACCCCGACGGCCGCCACCAAAGGGATCGCCGCCCTCGAGGTGACGAAACACATCCCTGTGACGGCACCGAGCGCCAGGCCGCGCCAACGATCCCTCAAACCTTCTCCCCACGGGTGCGCCACGAGCGCCGCGAACGCCAGTTGGGCGCCGATGAGCAGGAAGTAGTTCGAGACCTGCATCCCGAACATCGTTAGCGCCGGCGCCAACAGGACCGGCCACCAGGCGAACGACGGACCGGTGCGGGTGCCGGTGGTGAGCCAATAGGCCGCGGCCCCGCCGGCCAACGAGACCGTCAGCACCGCCAGCAACCTGAGCCGTAGGATGACCCCGCCGGCGGAGGCATCTCGGAGGAGGAACCGGGTGAGGTCCCAGAAGCGGCAGGTGGCGGCCGAGCGGTCGCTCATCCGGAGGGGTATGGTGTTGACGTGTTCCGACCAGATGGCGGTCGAGCTCTGCTCCATGTCCGCGGCGCAGAAATGTTCATAGACCCGCGCGCGGACGCGTTCGCTGTGGTCGCGCTGCGCCAACTGCAGCAGCGCCGGGGGAAGCCGGTCGTCGCGGAAATGCCCGGCGTAGCTCAGCGCGTGGTCCGGTTCGTCCGGTGGCGAGAACGGAGCGTGCAACATGGCTTGGGTGGTGCCGAAGCCGCCGAGCGCCAATGCTGCCGCCAAGGCGTGCCGCCAAGGCCGTTCATCGGCGCGGCGCAGGGCCGTGACCAGAGCGCCCGCCGATCCCAGCAAGATCGTGGAGACGACCAGTCCCCAGACCGGGTCGGGCGCCGTCGTCCCCGGGCCCCACAAGAACCGCAGCAGATCGATCCTCCGGAGGCCGGGGCCCGGGAAATCGCGCGTCAGATGCCCCGTCAGGTAGCGTTCTTCGCCTGCGGGAGCGGGCAGACCGCTCTCGGCCACCCGCAGCCAACCCATGGGAAACGATGCCCCGCCCACCCAGACTTTCGGGACGGCATGCGCCCAGAACGAGATGTTCTCGGGGGCGGCGGTGGACAGGCGCAATTCGAGCCGCGTCGGTGCCGCGGACGGGCTTGCCGCGGACGGGGCGTCCGTCGCGGGCCGCGCCGCCAGCAACTCCAGCAGCATCTCGTCGCGCAGCGGGACCTCGCCAAGGGTGCTGAACCACACCCGCCCGTCGGCCCCGCGCAGTTCCGCCGTGACGGTCCCGAAGCTGCGGTAGCGGACACCGAGATGACGCGGTTTGCCCGCCGAGACGTCCATCGCGAATCCCAAGCTCCGGATCCCGGCCAACTGCATGCCGG
>CANGMH010000372.1 GCA_947454005.1 Verrucomicrobiota bacterium | reverse complement strand
ACTCCGCCGAGTTCCGGCTCAGCATCCAGCAGAGCAGGGGGGACACGACGCAGATCCACGGCAGCACCGGTCCGCCGGCGCGGACCTTCGTCGCGAGGCCCAGCGCGAACAGCCCCAGCAGCGGTCCGTAGGTGTAGCTCGCGAGGTCCAGCACGAGCTTGATCACCGCGCCGTTGTTCCGCGCCTTGAACGCCAGGATCGCGCCGAGCAGCAGCACGGCGAATCCGAGATGGATGAGCCGACGACGACGCGTCTGCGTCGCCTCGTCGAGATCGGTCCGCGTGCCGAACCCGAGGAAATCGATGCAGAAGCTGGTCGTGAGCGTGGTGAGCACCGAATCGGCGCTGTTGAAGGTCGCTGCCGTGAGCCCGATGACGAAGACGAGCGCGGCGAACGGCCCGAGGTGCCGCAGCGCGAGCAGGGGGAAGAGCTGGTCGGTCTGCGCCGGCACGGCGATGCCCTTCGCCGTCGCGTAGCGGAAGAGCAGGGCGCCGAGCGCCAGGAAGGCGGCGTTGACCATCACCATCACGATCGTGAACGCGTAGAGGTTCTTCTTGCCGTCCCTGAGCGAGCGGCAGCTCAGGTTCTTCTGCATCGCGTTCTGGTCGAGCCCGGTCATCACCACGGCGATGGCGGCGCCGGAGAGGAACTGCTTCCAGAAATACTCGGGCGCCCGCCAATCGGCGAAGAAGAAGGTCTGGTTCAGCGGGCTGGTCTTCACCGCTTCCCACAGGCCGCCGATGCCGCCGTCCATGCCCGAGCCGATGGCGGTGATGGAGAGCAGCACGCCGAGCACGAGGAAGGCGCTCTGGAAGCTGTCGGTCCACACGAGCGTCTTGATGCCGCCTTTCAGGGTGTAGACCAGGATGAGCGCGATGATGACGGTGACGGTGACCGCGAAGGGGATTTCGAGGCGGTCGAAGACGAAGGTCTGGAAGACGTTCGCCGCGAGATAGAGGCGGGCCGCCGCGCCGAGGAGCCGCGAGAGGAGGAAGAACGCCGAACCCGTCCGCTGCGCCGATAACCCGAAACGCTGGCCGAGGTAGCTGTAGATGCTGGTGAGCCCGAGCCGGTAATAGAGCGGCAACAGCACCTCGGCGATGACGACGTAGCCGAGCACGTAGCCGAGCACGACCTGGAGGTAGGAGAACTTCGCCGTGCCGACCTGTCCCGGCACCGAGATGTAGGTGACGCCCGAGAGCGAATCGCCGATCAGGCCGAAGGCGACCACGTACCAGGGCGAATCGCGGTTGCCGAGGAAGTAGCCGGCCGGGTCCGCGCGACGTCCGGTGACCCAGGCGATGCCGAGCAACAGCGCGAAGTAAAGCGCCACGCAACCGAGGATGAGGAACGGGCTCACGCGGCGGAGAATCCATCGATCGCGCGGATGTGGCCAACGCGGAGTGGGAACCGGTTCCGGCCCGGAAGGTCTTCGCGGCGTCGCTCCGCAGCTGTCCACCCATCCAGGTCGCCCGCCTGGAACCTCGGCACGCGGTCGCTCAGGCCGCGGCGAACAGGGCGGAATCCGGCAGCGGCGGCAGCCCATTTGGCAGCGCGGCGCAGACCTCGTCCAGCACCGCCGCGCATTCGCCCTCGGGCAACCGATGCGAATGGACCGCGGCATCGACGAAGCCGCCGAGCGTCTGCACGGCGTAGTTCACGAGGCCTTGGCGCAGCGGCAGGTTGAAGACGGCGAGGACCACTCCGTAGGCGAGCGGATGCCAACCGTGGGCTTCGCCGGCCTCGATGGCGGCAAGGTATCGTTGGACGACGCGCTGGTCCTTGAACGGACGGAGCTTCCCGAGTTGCCGTTGTCCCACGCGGAAACTCGACTCGGAGAATTCTTGTCGCCGCGCCCGGGCCGACCACTCGCGGTCCAGCGCGATGAGTTCCCGCGCTTGGCCGGCGCCGGCCAAAGCATGGGAACGAACGATCACCGGCCATTCCTCCGCGACGAAGACGTCCTCTCGGTAGGAGGTCAGGAACGCGCGCAGTGCCGGAACGGTGTCGACGCGGGAGGACGCGAGCGGCAACGGGGCCGAGGCCTCGCCATCGGGGCGGCCTACCTGCGCGACCAACGACCTCACGTCGCCGAGAAATCCGGCGGCGTCGGGATCGGATCGGATGGCAGGCGTCATCTGCGAGAAGGCTAGCGAAGGTCGGCCGACGGGCGAGCGGGATTTCCTTTGAGCCTGATTTCGCAGCCTTTCGCCCAGCGGTGTGGGCAAAAATGCACACCTTGTGGCGATGTCGCCGATCGGCGGGCCGACATCGAAGGGAATCGCCGCGAAAACGATGTTGGCATCACCGATGCGTACCATTGGATTCGTGGAAAGAGCACCGACATACGCCAAACGCATGGGAGTGCTACCCTCCGTCCCGGCTATCATGGTTGGGACAACTAGCCTGCCTTCCACCCCGAACGCGTCCGACGAACAGGCCGGCCGCGAGTCCTCACGAACCCTGGCCCGGCGGTCTTTCCCACAGGCCGCCGGGTTTTCTCCCCTTTCCCGCCAGCCCAAACACTGACGGAAAAACCAAACTGAACCTGAGCGGGGCGGTGCCGAAAGGTGCCGCCCCGACTTCTTTTGCGGTGCCTCAGAGGAACGCGGTTGCGAGAAGCACGGAGCCGACCGCTCCGCAGGCGATGCCGGCGAACCAGAACAGCTTCTTGTGCGTCAGCACCGCGATCGCCGAGATGCCGATGGCGACCTGGAACAACGTCACGCTCCGCGCCAGCTTCATGTGCAGGTGCATGTGGTGTTCCGATTCCTTGGACTCTTTGTCGGCCTCGGCGCGGATCTCCTCCTGCTCGTGTTTGTACTCGGCGATCTTCTCGCGGTCCTTCTCGGATCCGCTCTTTCCGAGCGCCTCGAGCAGGTCGAGCTTCGACCGGAGGATGTTCTCCTTCACGCTCTTCGACTGGTAGTAGCTCCAGTGGTTCGAGGCCTTCATCTGCTCCAGCATCCCTTCGTTGGCGTAATGGCCGGCCAAGAGCGACGCGATCGCGGCCAGCACGGCGAGCAACGCGGTGGTCAACGCGACACCCAAGGTCCAGCCGCCTTTGCCGTGGCTGTGGTGGTGGACGTCTTCGGTGACCTGTTCGAGCGGGACTTCAGGAGCTTCCATATCGGGGCCGCTGGATGGCGTGCTCCCGGACAAAACGCAAGCGCCGGCCATGGCCGGGCGGGTTTTGATCCCACGGAACGCCGGCGCCGGCTCATTTGCGCTGGCCCTGTCGTCGATCGTCACTAGCGTCGTCGTCATCCCTTGCTTGGGACGGCTCCCTCGGACACATCGCCACCGGCACGCTCGGGCCGCACTCCCGCTCCATGAGAACGCTCATCCTCCTCCTCGCTCTGCTCTGCGCTTTTCGGACGCCGCTTCGAGCCGCCGAGGCCCCGCGTGCCCGGCTCCAGATCATCAACGGCAGCGCGCAACCGGTGGATGTCTTCTGGCTCAAGTCCGACACGGAGCGCGTGCCCAACGGTTCGGTCGCGCCGGGCGAGGACACGGAGATCGCCACCACGATCGGCCATCGGTTCGCCCTCGTCGGGCGGTCCGATGGAGCGGAATCCATCGTGACCAACACGGTCCGCGTGCAGGCCTATCGCTTTGGCGGGGTGCCTTCGTTCTATGCCCAGCGCATCACGGCGAAGGGGTTTCCCATCGTCGCGTCGGCCAAGGTGGATCCCTACGCGCTCAAGGAGGCCGCGTATCTCGTGGATCTGATGCTGGCGAAGCGGCCCGACGTGCGCGAGGCGATGATCCATAGCGGGTCGCGACTCTGCATCCTCGCTTGGAACGAGTTCACCACCGACCAACCGGAGTTTGCGCGCCTCACCCAGGGACGGCCGCCCGACTTTCCCGCGTTGTCCGGCCGTGAATTCTGGGACGCCCGCGCCCGGGGCCTCGGCGGCAGCGAGACCGACCCGTTCTGCTCGTGCGGCGAGGAGAACCTGCTCTGCTATCCCGGCGATCCGTATCCGACGGAGAACATCCTGATCCACGAGTTCGCCCACAACATCCACCTGCGCGGCATGATCAACGTGGATGCGACGTTCGACTCGCGGCTCCAAGCGACCTACCAAGCAGCCATGAAAGCCGGCTTGTGGAAGGGCAAGTATGCCGGCGTCAACCATCACGAGTACTTCGCCGAGGGGGTCCAATCGTGGTTCGACAACAACCGCGAGAACGACCACGACCACAACCATGTCAACACGCGTGAGGAGTTGATCGAGTACGACCCCGGCCTT
>CANGMH010000371.1 GCA_947454005.1 Verrucomicrobiota bacterium | reverse complement strand
GAACCGAAGTGCATCGGCCAGCGATCCGAAGGGAGCAATCCTGCCCGCCCGGCGACCCGGTCTCACGCCGACGCCTTCTGGCCCGGCTCGAAGCGTTCCGCTTCCGCGGAATACTTGCCCAGCAGCGCCAAGCTATCGCATCGCGCACGATGGAGAAGGGCCGCCTGCGCGGCTGCGACGTTGGCGGGCGAACCGTTCCACGTCTTCAGCGCTTCGTTCTGCAACCCTCGTCCGAACGAGAACCCGAGGGTCCATGGCGCGCCTCCGGTCCGGCAGATCGCGTCCAAGCGCCGTGTCGCGGCCACATCGCTCTGCCCCCCGGAGAGGAAGACGATCCCCGGCACGGCTGCCGGCACCGATCTTCGGAAGCATCGGAGCGTGGCCTCGGCCACTTGGGCATCATCGGCCTGCTCGGCGCAGTCGGTTCCCGAGAGGACCATCCCGGTCTTGAGCAACAGGGCTTCCAATCTCACGCCGTGTCCGAAAAGCGCGTCAAAGACGGCCTGCAAAACCGCACGGGTGACCTCTTCGCAGACCGCGATGGTGTGGGTGCCGTCCATCAGGACCTCTGGCTCGACGATCGGGACCAAGCCGGCCTCTTGGCTCAGCGAGGCGAACAGGGCGAGCGCGTCGGCGTTGGATCGGATGCAGGTCCTCGTCGGACGTCCTCGACCGATGGAGGTCACCGCGCGCCACTTGGTGAAGCGGGCGCCGCTCTCCCGATACTCCGCGAGCCGCTGGCGAAGGCCGTCGAGCCCCTGGGTGAACATCTCCTTTTCGAAGCCGGGAAAGGCCGCCAAGCCCGCATCGACCTTGATGCCGGGAACCATCGACCGACCGGTGAGCACCTCCGGCATCGGGGTCCCGCTCGCCGTGTCCTGGCGGAACGTCTCGTCGGACAGGATCGCTCCGCTGATGAACTCCTCCAACCCCGGCGTTCCGAACAACAGTTCGCGGTAGGCGCGGCGGTTGTCTTCCGTGGACGGGATGCCCAGGGCCGCGAAACGTTTTCCGAGCGTCGAGAAGCTCTCATCGGCCGCCAAGATGCCCTTGGCAGGGGCAAGAAGCGCGGAGACGGTGGCCTGAAGGGACGTCCCAAGTTCGTGTCCTGGCTTCATTCGGCCGTCGATCGCGCGGCTTGGAGTCTTCGGTCGTGCTCGGCGCCGGCGACCCCCTCTTCGACAAGCCGCTCGTCGTCGCTCCGTCCCTCTTCGTCTTCGTCCTCGCCGGGAGCGACCGCCACTTTGGATCCGGTCGAGCCGTGCACCGGGTCCCATCGCTCGGACTCAGGCGCGGCCTCGAGCGTTTCGACGATGGGGTCCGCTTGCGGATCGCCGGACAATTCCTGCCGGGCCTGTTCCCGATCGGCCTTCGTCGCACCAGATGCCGGACGGCCGTTGATGATCGCGAGCTCCGTGGCACGGGCCCGGACCATCCCGGGCGTGACGGTTCCGAGCCCTTCCGAGTTCTCGGTCAAGGTGCCTTCCTTCAGCGGATTGGTGATCATCGTGTGAGGTTCAAGGCCGGCGGACAAAGTTCAGGGGTTCTTGCACCGTGGCGGTCCTGGGCGTTGTTCGTCCTTCGCGGGGCCGTCCGCCTCAGGACCCTGGGACGACCCGGACCTGTTGGATCCCATCCAGGTCGATCCGCTTCCGCCCTTCATCGCTGGTCGCCTAACGTGCTGGGTCAACGTCCACAAGTTCCGTGTCCGTCGGTATGGGGTGTTACCCTACCCGATGGACAAGACCCTGCTCAGGAACGTCGCTTTGGATCCGATCTGGTTCGGCCGGGACAAAATCATCAGCGCCTGCGGGACCGACCCATCGGTCCGACTGTTGTGATCCCGGCTGGGACGCGTGGCCCCGATCGAACAGTGGACGAAGCCGGTCCCCGGGTCCCAAGCCATTCGCTTCAAGGTCGCCTCGTGGAGCGGACCGCCGGCCGCGTCACCGTGCGCGGGGTCCGTGCGGTAGAGGCACGGATGATCTCCGGCCCGGTTCATAGCATCCCAGGGGGGGCGGTAGGGTTACACCCCATGGATTGGCCGCTTCGCGCACCGCAGCTTGAAGGAGCGATCCGCGCGAAACGTGGGCGACCTGTCGCTCACATCGCTCGTCAGGCGAGCCGCAACGACGAACAAAACGACCACCGAGGAAACCATCGGAAACAGATCACCGGATGGTGAGCCGAAAAGGCCCCTGCGCCGGACTTGGTCTCGTCGGCCGGTCGCCGGGATCGGAGTCGGGGCCGAGTGGTGGCCGGGCCTTCACCGCCCGCCCGTGGAGCGATGCGATGTCGGCGATGACCACAAACGATATGCTGATCCAATTATCCACCGACAAATCGGTTCCAGAGACCGCGGCAGCCCTGCAGGTCGCTATCGTGGCCAACCACTTCGGCGTCCTTCAAATCCACGACCTCCGTGAGACCATGGCGAAGAAGGGCGTCCAGTTTGATCGCGGATGTCTGATCTTCGAGATCTGCCAACCGCGACAGGCGAAGAGATTGCTCGAACAAGACATGGGCTTCTCCACCGCCCTGCCCTGCCGGATCTCCGTCTACGAGGACGGCGGCAGGACCATCGTCGCCACCTTGGGAGCCGTGGCTCTGCTGGCGCAGATCGGCGGGCCGCACCTGGACTCCGTGGCACGGGAGGTAGAGGACACCATCCTCGAGATCATGAGGGAGGCGGTTTCGAGCGGAACGTCCAGTTCCGGGATCTCCCCGATGGTTCACGCGGACGAAACCCACGAAAAACCGATCACCGAGACCGAACCCGGCTCGCCAGCGAGAACGAAGACCGGGATGCGCGAAACCTCGGACTGCTTGAAGGAGCGATTGCGGGTCCTATCCGACAAGCTGACTTCTGCTCGGCGGATCGGGGCAGAGGCCGGATTGAGCGACAGCATGAGGGCCGGTTGGCAGAGAGCTTGTGACAGGATCGAGGCCATCCTCGGCCGCAGCGTCGGGATGGTGGCCGCCTTGGAGCGCGCCGCAGAAGGCACCGACAGCGGGCATCTCGCGCAGGCGATCTCCGCATGGGAGGATTTCCAGGTCGCGGACGATCATCTGGGACGGGCTTTGGCCGAGATCCGCGCTTTGGTCGGCGAGATGCCTCTCGCGGCCCGGACGGAATGGAACCTGTTTGCGGTGGCTCTGGAGACGGACCTGACATCCATCTACTCCTGCGCCCAGACGCTCCGTCTCGAGTTGGAGCTCCGGAAGACCCACAGCAGGGAAGAAGTCGGCCGCTTCCTCGACCAGGTCTCCTCGAAGCTCCGCACCTCGTCGTCCGACGGGGACCCGGAGCCCTATAGCCACCAATACCGCAGGGCAGTCATGGAGTTGGGACGTGAGCATCACGAGTTCCAGGGGATCCTCGACGTGGTCAAAGGCCTCGCCATGTGGGGCGAGAGCCCTTCGGAGCGGGTCCTGGAAAATCGATCCCTCAAGGTCGATGAGGACGAAGCGGCTGCTCGAAAGGTCCAGACGCCCGAGAAGGGGATTCTCCACTGACGGGATACCTCGGAAGGCCCGTCCACCAAGCCCCAGGGCAAGACGACGCAGACCCGTCGGGCTGCGTCCATCCACGCCAACGGATCCATCCTTCGCCTTCCCCGGACCGACGACGAACGCATCCACCTCAGATGACACAACGATAGGCCGGGCCGAGAGATGTCGGAGGACCAAGGCAGGACGTCCTACGCGGTCCTCCGGACCAGGCCCCGTGCAGCAGCGGCATCCATCCATTTTGAAGACATCCCCTCCCTCGGGCCCTGAAGAGCTCGCCGCCGCGATCAAGGGCGGCTCATCCGGCCGGCATCTCACCCGATACGCCATCGTGGGCCTGCTCGTCCTCATGCTCGGTGGCGGCGGATGGTTCTGGTGGAGTCGTGTCGAGAAGGCCAAGAGCCGGGTCTCTCCTTACGTCACGGAGATCCTCAAACGCGGCGACATCAGCCTCACCATCACGGCGACGGGCAATCTCGCGCCGACCACCGAGGTGACCGTGGGCAGCGAACTTTCCGGCACGACGCTCGAGGTCTACGTCGATTTCAACGACCGCGTGACGAAGGGGAAACCACTGGCGAAGCTCGACACCAGCAAACTGGCCCAACAGACGGAGAGCAGCCGCGCCGCCGTGAGATCGGCAGAGGCGAAGGTCGCCCAAGCCCGGGCCACGGTGAAGGAGAGCGCCGCCGCCGTGAAACGGGAGCAGGAGCTCCACGAGGAGAACCTGGTCGCGACCTCCGAGTTGG
>CANGMH010000370.1 GCA_947454005.1 Verrucomicrobiota bacterium | reverse complement strand
TCCGCTGACCGACGCCTGGCCGTTCACCGCGTCGTAGTTGCCGTAGCTGAACGAGCCGCGGCCGTGCCAGTCGTTCCCGGGCAGGCGGGTGAGCAGGTTGAGGACGCCGCCCGGGCGGTTGGCACCGAACAACGTGCCCTGCGGCCCGCGGAAGAACTCGCCGCTTTCGACGTCGGAGAGCGGGATGCCGCGGGTGAAGAGGTCGCTGTAGGGGACGTCGTCGACGTAGATGGCCACGGCGCTCTCGCCGTAGCTGAAGTTGTTCTCGCGGAGGCCGCGCAGGCTGAATCGGGGAGTGCGGTCGCCGTTCGCGTCGAAGGTCGTCAGGTTCGGCGCGATCGCCGTGAGGTCGCGGGGCGAGAGCACGCCGCGGTCGCGGAGCTCGTCGCCGGCGACGCGCGTCACGGCGCCGCCGCCGGTCGGGACGGGGTCGAGCGCACCGAGGACGGTCACCTTCTCGAGGCGGTAGGGCTGGGTGGTGGCGCTGTTGTCGGGCGCGGTCTGTGCCGACAGGGAAGAGGCCGAAAGCGCGAGGAACGCGAGGAGAGAGCCCCGGATCGAGGAACGAGGATATGTCATAGTAGATTACCTGTGCGTGTCGTGAGCGCGGAAGAGGACGCTGCCGACGCGAGGTTCTTCAAGCGGATTCCTACGGCGATCCCTCCGGGACGGGCCGACGACGGAGCGAGTGATTCGCGTTGGCAAGCCTGCCGTCGGCCCGCCATGGTTTCCGCCGAAACGTGAGCGCCGCCACACCAACGAAGAAAGGTCCGTCCCACAGCCGCGATGTCGTCGTGCGGAACAAGCAAGGCATCCATGCGCGTCCGTCCTCGCAGTTCGTGAAGCTCGCCAGCCGGTTCGCCTGCGACGTCTTCATCGAGAAGGACGGCGAGCTGATCAACGGCAAGAGCATCATGGGACTGCTGATGCTGGCCGCCGGCCCGGGGAGCCGGTTGCGCCTCATCTGCGAGGGCGAGGGCGCGCAAGCGGCCCTCGACGAACTGGTCGCCCTCGTGGACTCCGGCTTCGGCGAACCGCTGATGTGACGCCGCCGGACTCCGAGTCTCCTGGATCCAGCCTCCCGCCCCGAGTTCCTTCCGCCATGTCCGACTTCAACATCCACTACGTCGCGCAGCTCGCGCGCATCGAGCTCACGCCCGAGGAAGAGCAAAAACTCGGCGTCCAGCTCGGCAACATCCTCGGTTACATCGCCAAGCTCAAAGAAGTCGACGTGGCCGGCGTGGAGCCGACCGCGCACGCCTTCCCGCTGGTGAACGTCACCCGTCCCGACGTGGCCACCGGATCGTTGCCGCATGACGAGGCGATGGCGAACGCCCCCGCCAAGGCCGGTGGTCTGTTCGTCGTGCCGAAGATCGTCGAATAAGGTCCTCCCCGCTCTCCGATGCTCCGCCATCTCACCATCTCCGGCCTGACCGCCAAGCTCGCCCGTCGCGAGTGTTCCGCCCGCGAGGCGCTCCAGGCATGTCTCGACCAGCTCGCCGCAGTGGACGGCCAGGTCCGTGCCTTCATGAGCCACGATGCCGCCGATGCTCTCGCCCAGGCGGACGCCGCGGACCGCGACCTCGCCGCGGGCGTGACCCACGCGCAGAAGCCGCTGCTCGGCGTGCCCATCGCGTTGAAGGACCTCCTCGCGCACCGTGGGCAGCCGCTGAACTGCTCGTCGAAGATCCTCGGGAACTACCGCTCGCCCTACGACGCCACGGTCGTCGAGAAGCTCAAGGCCGCGGGCGCGGTCGTCTTCGGCCGGCTCAACATGGACGAGTTCGCCATGGGCAGCTCGACCGAGACCTCGGCGTTCCAGACGACGCTGAACCCGTGGGACCTGACCCGCATCCCGGGCGGGAGTTCCGGCGGTTGCGCCGCCAGCTTGGCCGCGAACATGGCCTTCGGGACCATCGGCTCGGACACCGGCGGGTCCATCCGTCAGCCCGCCGCGCTCTGCGGTGTGGTCGGCGTGAAACCCACCTACGGTCTCGTCTCGCGCTACGGCGTGACGGCGTTCGCCAGTTCGCTCGACCAGGTCGGCCCGTTCGGCAAGGACGTCCGGGACGCGGCGTTGCTCACGCAGGTCCTCGCCGGCCACGACCCGCGCGATTCGACGAGCATCCCGCGTCCGGTGCCCGATTATCTCGCCGCGCTGGTCGCCGATGGAGGTCCGCAACCCTTGAAGGGGCTACGGCTCGGATTGGCCAAGGAGTACATGGTCGGCGGCCTTGATCCCGACGTGGATGCGGCGATGCAGGCCGCGGTGAAGCAGTTCCAGTCCCTCGGCGCGGAGGTCGTCGAGGTGTCGTTGCCGCATAGCGACTATGCCGCCGCCACCTACTACATCATCGCTCCGGCCGAGGCTTCGGCCAACCTGGCCCGCTTCGACGGCATCCGTTACGGCGCCCGGGTGACCGGCAAGGATCCGGCCGAACTGAACGCGAAGACCCGCGGCGCGGGCTTCGGCGCGGAGGTCAAGCGCCGGATCATCCTGGGCACCTACGTGCTCAGCTCCGGCTATTACGACGCGTACTATCTCCGCGCCCAGAAGGTCCGCACGCTCATCCGGCAGGACTTCCTCAAGGCGTTCGAGACGGTGGACGCCATCCTGACCCCGACGACGCCGACGGCGGCCTTCAAGGTCGGCGAGAAGAGCGACGATCCGCTCCAGATGTACCTCAGCGACATCTTCACCATCTCCTGCAACCTGGCCGGCATCTGCGGCATCAGCGTGCCGTCGGGCTTCACGAAAGCCACCGCTTCGGCTCCCCGGCTGCCGATCGGTCTCCAACTCTTGGGGCGGCCGTTCGGTGAGGAGACGATGTTCCGGCTCGCCCACGCGTACGAGCGGAGCACGCCGTGGCACATGGAACGATCGCCGCTGGCCTGATCCTGTCGCGGCGGGGTGGTGACAAGATCCGCTCGTCTGAGCGGGAAAGGCCGATTTTCCCGGATCAGCCAAGATTAGGCCAAGAAAGTTTTTGACACCGTGCCGTCGATTTGAGACTTCAAGAGGCTCTTAGTTTCCGGCAAGCACGCTGGAACGTCTCCGTAACCGTCGAAGCGGGAGGGCGCAAGCCCGTCAACACCGCACCACAACATGCCGAGCAAACGTTACAAGAAGGCGCTGACCCTGGTGGACGCCACCAAGACCTATCCGCTGGCCGCGGCGGTCGATGTCCTCGCCAAGTTCCCCCGAGCCAAGTTCAACGAGTCCGTCGACGTCGCTTTCAAGCTGGGTGTCGACCCTCGCCAGTCCGATCAGATGGTGCGCGGCACCGTCCCGTTGCCCCACGGCACCGGCAAGGTCGTCCGGGTGCTCGTTTTCGCCAAACCCGGTGGTGCCGCTGATGCGGCCCGTGCTGCTGGCGCGGAGCACGTCGGCTTCGATGACCTCATCAAGAAGTGCGTCGAAGGTTGGTCCGATTTCGATATCGCCATCGCGACCCCGGAAGCGATGACCGAGGTCCGCAAGCTCGGCAAGGTCCTCGGGCCTCGCGGCTTGATGCCGAACCCGAAGACCGGGACGGTCACCGACGACACCGCCAAGGCGGTCAAGGAAGTGAAGGCGGGTCGTGTCGAGTTCAAGATCGACAAGGCCGGCAACGTCCACGTCGCTGTCGGCAAGGTCGCTTTCCCCGCGGTGCAGCTCGTCGAGAACGCCCGTGCGGTCATCGAAGCGGTCGTCAAGAGCCGTCCGGCGAGCGCCAAGGGCGTCTTCGTCCGCTCTGCCACGCTTTCGCTGACGATGAGCCCTCCGGTGCGGCTCGACCTCAAGGAGTTCGGAGTCAACTAAGCCCAAGGAGACCTACCCATGCGCGCTGAAAAGAAATTCATCTCCGCCGAATACGTCAACCGGCTCAAAGCCACCCCGTTCTTCTTGGTCGTCGATTATCGCGGCCTGTCGGTCGGGCAGTTCACCGAACTCCGCAAACGCCTTTCCAAGGCGGGCGCCGAGGTCCATGTGGTGAAGAACACCATCTTCCGCATCGCCGCCAAAGAGGCCGGCGTCGCGGATCTCGGTGGTGCGTTGGCCGGCCAGCTGGCCGTCGTCACCGGTCAAAAGGACATCGCCGCCGCCGCCAAGGTGGTCAAGGCGTACCAGTCCGAGTTCGATAAACCCAAGCTCCAGTTCGGGTATCTGGGCAGCCAGCGCCTGAGCGCCGAGGAACTCCGGGTCATCGCCGATCTTCCGCCGCTGGCCCAGCTCCAGGGCAAGTTGTTGGGACTTCTCCAAGCTCCCGCCCAGAAGCTCGTCGCCCTCATCAACACCCCGGGCAGCC
>CANGMH010000369.1 GCA_947454005.1 Verrucomicrobiota bacterium | reverse complement strand
AGGTTCCGGATGCCCCCGGCGAGCACCGCCGGAACCAGATGCCGGACCTGCGCGAGCGGGAAGAAACGAAGGATGCCCACCACGGGCAGCTCCCGGAAACGGTCGTCGTCGAAACGTCGGTTCATCGGGGCCGAACTTCCCCGGATCGATGCCGTCCGTCGACCGGCAACCCGCGCGAGAGGCGCGATCGGAACCGTCGGAGGGATGCTACCTGTCGTGGGGCGGACCGATGATCCCGGGCACCGCGGTCCGACGACGCGTCCTCAGCAGGACACGTCGCGGGTCGACAGCGCCCATTCGGCCTCGGCATTGCCGTGCTTCGCCGGCGCGCTGGCGCGGCGCGCGAAGGCCGCCGCGGTCTGGGCTTCGAGGGCGAAGACATCCACTCGGGCGGGAGGCAGGTTCAGCCACACCACGGCGCGTCCGCACCAGTGGAGCCCCTTCGCCGAGGCCGTCCCTCCGCCGAGGGCGTAGGTGTACTGGATGAAGAGCCCTTCGGTGCCCAGGACCGAGCGCACGCCGTCCATGATCTGGCCGACGTCCTCGGGAGGCAGCGACCGGAGCGGCAAGCTGGAGACCACGTGGGTGATGCCTTGGCGGGTCTTCCGGGGAAGCGAAGCGGTCACGTCGGGCAGGTACCGGGCGTCCCCATGGATGACGTTCAACTGGGGGAAGCGCTTGCGCAGATGCTCGGTGAGCAGGGGAGACCGTTCGACCGGGAGCAGCCTTTCCGGCTCGACGCCCGCGCTGAGCAACGCGTGGGTGATCGCACCGGTACCGGCACCCAGCTCGAGCACGTGGCCGCCGGGCTGCCGGGCCACCAGCCGCGCGATGCGCCGGGCGAGCTGCGGCGAGCTGGGACACGCGGCCCCCACCTCGCGGGGATTGTCCATCAGCGCCTTGCCGAAGACGGCGAGCGATTGGATCAGACGGATGGGCATGGCTCGAAGTGGCGGAAAATTGCCGGATCGTCGTCCCGGCGAAAGCACGAACCTCGGTTAATTTTCAGCGATGTCACAGGTCCGTTGAACGCGCCCGGACCGTCAGCCCACGTCGCCGGCCTGTCGGCGGATGGACTCGCAGATGATGGCCGACCATTTCTCCAGCACCGCTTGTTCCGGGCCCTCGATGAGCAGGCGAGCCTTCGGTTCGGTCCCGGAGTAGCGCAACAGCACGCGGCCGCCCAGCGGGACCACCTCGGCCTCCGCCCGTTTCACGAGTTCCATGACCTGGTCGAGCTCCTCGAACGGCGTCTTGACCCGGACCTTCACGTTGGCGACGAGCTGCGGGTATCGGGTCCAGCAACGGGCGAGGCGGGAGAGCGGCTTCCCGCTGGTCTTCATCGCGCTGAGGATCTGCAGGGCGGCGACCAAGCCGTCGCCGGTCGTGCTGTGGTCCCGGAAGATCATGTGGCCGCTCTGCTCACCGCCGAGGTTGAACCCCCCGCCGAGCATCGTGTCGATGACATGCTTGTCGCCGACCGGTGTGCGGATGACGGTGCCGCCCGCCTTGGTGAACGCGGAATCGAGGCCGGCGTTGCTCATCACGGTCGCGACCAGGGTCTTCTTGTTGAGCGTGCCGTCGGCGAGCATCTGGAGGCCGGTGATGGCCATGATGTCGTCGCCGTCGATGATGCGGCCGTTCTCATCGCAGAGGAGCACGCGGTCGGCGTCGCCGTCGTGGGCGATGCCGATGTCGGCGCGGTACTCGCGCACCTTCTGGCAGAGGTTCTGCGGGTGCATCGAACCGCACTCGTGGTTGATGTTCGTGCCGTTGGGCTGGGTGCCGAAGACGATGAGTTCGGCGCCGAGCTCCTGGAGCACCGCGGGGGTGGTCTTGTACGATGCACCGTGGCCGCAATCGACGACGATCCGCATGCCTTCGAGCGTCAAACCACGCGGGAAGCTGGCCTTGGCGTGCTCGACATAGCGGCCGATGGCGTCCTCGATGCGGTACGCTTTGCCGATCTCGCCGGCAGTCGGGCGGATGTTCTCGATCTCGCCGCTGAACACGAGGTCCTCGATCTGTTTCTCGACCTGGTCGTCGAGCTTGTAGCCGTCGGGACGGAAGAACTTGATGCCGTTGTCGTCGTAAGGGTTGTGCGAGGCGGTGATGACGATGCCGGCATCGGCGCGCAGCGAACGGGTCACGTAGGCGACGCCGGGCGTGGGCAACGGCCCCATGAACACGACATCGACGCCCATCGACAGGACGCCGGAGGAGAGGGCGTTCTCCAGCATGTAGCCGGACAGGCGGGTGTCCTTGCCGATGACGATGCGATAGCGGACGCGGTTCCGGGCCTGACCGTGCAGGTTCTTGAAGACATGGGCGGCAGCGCGGCCGAGCTTGAGGGCCGTCTCGGCGGTCACCGGCTCGACGTTGGCGCGGCCGCGGACGCCGTCGGTTCCGAAGATGCGTTTCGTGTGGGACATGGAAGGTTCTCGGGGAGTCAGTTGGTCGGCGGCAGGAGCGCGTTCGTGAGGCGCTGAATCTGCACTTCGACGGGGTTGATCGTCACGACTTCGGTTCCGGCCGGGGCGTGGTAGTGGATCGGCCGTGTCGAGCGGCCGGGGCCGGGTTCCACGAGGTTCACATAGACCTCGATATCGGCCGGAGCCAGGTCCTTGAGCACCACCGGGTCGCCGCGGAGGACCAGGGTGACCGTGGCGGGCACGACCTGGTAGCGCCCGAGGTCGGAGGCCGTGGTGAGCACGGTGATCGGCAACCCCACGAAACGGCGGCCGTCGCGTCCGACATCGTCGACGCGGAGGTTCAGCCCGATCCCGGTCCGCACCGCGAACCAGATCAACGAGGCCAGCAGCAGGGAGAAGATCTTCTGCCAGCGGTTGTAGGTGAAGAGCGCCTTCAACATGGCTTCAGATGTCGATGCGCGGACCGGCGGTCTGGATGCGGGTGAGGAAGGTGCGGACACGCTGCCACCAGTGGCGCGATTCGGCCTTCCGGACGATGACCGACGTCAGGTACGCCCTCAGGTCCTCGATGGTGACGCCTTTCACGAAGGCCCCGCGATGCGCGTAGGAGATGGCGCCGGACTCCTCGGAGACGACCACGCAGACGGCATCGGTCTCCTCGCTGAGACCGATGGCCGCGCGGTGCCGGGTGCCGACGGATTTGGGAAGGTCCTGCCGTTGGGTGAGCGGGAAGATGCACGCGGCCTTGAGGATCCGGCCGTCCCGCACGATCACCCCGCCGTCGTGGATGGCGTTGTTGGGGAAGAAGATGGTCTCCATCATGTCCGGCGTGAGCTCGCAGTCCACGATGATGCCTCCTTCGACGGCCTCGGCGAGCTGCTGGTTCTGCTCGAGGGCGACCAGCGCACCGATCTTGCTCGGCGCGAGGCGGTCGACCGTCTGGATGATCTCCTCGACGTACTCGCGCTGCTCGCGGGCGGTGTTGAAGAGCGGCAGGTTCCCCAGCTCCGCCAAGATGCGGCGGAGCTCCGGCTGGAAGATCACGACCACCGCGATCGCCAGGACGCCGAAGAACTGGTTGAGCAGGACGTTCAGCACCTTCAGGTCGAGCACCCGCGTCACGATGGTGAGCGTGAGCAGGAGCGCCAGGAAGCCGGTGACGACCGGCGCGCCGCGGGTGCCGCGGACGAACAGGAACGCGGAGTAGATGCCTACCGCGAGGATCAGGACCTCGACAGCGGGACGCCATCCGTGCTCGATCAATGGCCAGATCTGGTTCAAACGGCAGGTGCGGCCGGGCCGCGGGAGGTGATCGCTTCCAGCATGCGAAGGGCTTGGACCGTGGCGGCGACGTCGTGGGTGCGGAAGATCCGCACCCCCTCGCGCGCGGCCCACACGCTGCAGGACAGACCGCCCGGCAGGCGCGCATCGGCCTCGGCCCCCAGCACCTTGCCGAGGAAAGATTTCCGGGAGACTCCTAGCAGAAGCGGCCGGCCGAGGCTCCTAAATTCCGCCAGGCGCGCGATGAGGACGAGGTTGTCGCCGACGGTCTTGCCGAACCCGATCCCGGGATCGAGCACGACCTGCTCCGCGGTGATCCCTGCCACGCTTGCCGCGCCGAGGCGGTCGGCGAAGAACGCGCGCACCTCCTCGACCACGTCGGTGTAGCTCGGGGCCCGTTGCATCGTCGCCGGCGTCCCCTGCATGTGCATGGCGACATAGCCCGCCCCGGCGGCCGCCACGGCCTCCCACATCTCCGGCGACGCGCGGCTCGCGGCGACGTCGTTGACGATGGCCGCACCGGCGGCCAGCGCCGCCCGCGCGACGGCCGGCTTCATGGTGTCGATGGAGACCGGCACCCCTGT
>CANGMH010000368.1 GCA_947454005.1 Verrucomicrobiota bacterium | reverse complement strand
GATGATCACGAAGGTCATCCCGACGGCCATGATCGCGATGAAGCTCGTGTCCTTCGCCAGCTGGGCGAGGTTCTGGGCGTTGAGGAACTTGTTGTGGTCGTCGAAGACCGGCGTCTTGTCGCCGTTCGCGTCGGTGCTGAAGACCCGTTGCCGGGATCCGTCCGGCTGGAGCTCGAGCCGCGGCAGGCGCACGGATCCGCCGAAGACCGAGAGCAGCGCGCCGAGCAGGAGGATGACGAGCACGAGCCCTCCTTCCTGCAAGCGGAACGCGGGTCGGAACGGACGGGACATGCCCGACGCTAGCGGCCCGGGTGGCGCCGCGACAACCGCTGATCGCAGGCCATCAGAAGCCTTGCCGTTCGGAGACCGTCTTCAGCGACGGGATGGTCTTCTGGAGCTTGCGCATGTCGGACCGGTTGTCCGGTTCCGTCGCCAGATCAGCGATTGAGATCCCTTTTTTTGTCACACGCCAACGATAACGTTCGACGTGTCCGTCCAAGAAAGAGAGCGATCCGCCTTGGTTATGGCGGTCCGCCGGGACATCGAGCCAGTGGTCGCCGTAGAATCCATAGCCCTCGGGATACAGCCCGAACGTGGCGTCGGCGATGGTGTCCTCATGGACCTCCACGAATGCCTGGCAATCGGAGATGCCGGGGTCGTTGACCTCGGTGAGCTTCGCATAGGCACCGCTCCCGTCGGCGATCTGAGCGTTGAGCCAGATGCTGAGGTTGTAGCTGCGCGTCCTCGGCGCGAAGCCGCCGTTCTTCAACGGGACCTTCCCGGCGTCGGCGGGGCACCGGTAGATGCCGACCGTGCGGTTGTACGGGAAGAGGACGCCGTTCTGGATGTTGGTGGTGGTCGGGTCCAGCCGGACATCGCCGGGACACCAGGAGACCCCGCGGCTGAAGGCGCCGTCGCCGTTGTTGTCCACCTCGAGCACGGAATCGTTCTGCGGCAGCTCGTCGCGGTGGTCGCCGACATAGAGCATGTAGGCGAGCTGGAGCTGCCGGAGGTTGTTCAGGCAGGCGGTCGTCTTGGCCTGCTGCCGCGCCTTGGAGAGCGAGGGCAGGAGCATCGCGGCCAGCACCGCGATGATGGCGATGACCACCAGCAGCTCGATCAACGTGAACGCGGCAGGGCCGCTTCCCGGGCGTCGGGCCGTCGGCGATGGATACGAGAAGCCCATGTCACTCTGCGCTGTCGGACACAGGGCCATGTACAGGATCCGGGCAGGTTCCGCCACTGGGAAGAACGGCGAAAAAGGGCTCGGCCACCTTGCCGGCGCTGCGCACACTTGCACGGACATGACACGGTTGGTGCTGTTCGACATCGATGGGACCCTGATCCGCACGGGCGGCGCCGGCGTGCGCGCGTTCGCCCGGACGGCGGCGATGGTGTTCGGCAAGGCGGGCGGCACCGATGCGCTGCGCTTCCACGGGCGCACCGACACTTCCTTGGTCCGGGAATTTCTCCGCCTCAACGAGATCCCCGACACGCCGTGGAACCTGCGGCATTTCCTCGACGCCTACGTCTTCTTCCTAGAGGCAGAGCTGAGGGCCGGCCCTGGCGAGCTGTGCCCCGGCGTGCGCGGGCTGATCAACGGACTGCGCGCCCTCCCCGAGCCGCCGGTGGTCGCACTGCTCACCGGGAACATCCGGCTCGGTGCGGCCTTGAAGCTCGCCGCCCATGGGCTGGCCGAAGAGTTCGTGCTGGGCGTTTTCGGCGACGACCACGAGGACCGGAACCAGCTCGCCGTCATCGCGAGGGACAGGGCGAGCCGCCTTCTGGGGCGCCGTCTCGCAGGGGAGGACATCCTGGTGGTCGGCGACACGCCGGCGGACGTCGCCTGCGCCCACCACGTCGGGGCCCGATGCGTCGCGGTGGCGACCGGCGGCATCGCGTTGGCCGAACTGCTGGAGCATTCGCCGGCGCTCGCCGTGGAGTCGCTCGACCAGGTCTCCGCCCAACGGGTCGCGGCGGCGGGCGTCCACTGGGAACGCCCGACCGACTGGGAGGCTCTCTACCGGACCGGTGAGACGCATTGGGACAAGGGCGAGGCCTCGCCGGCGTTGGTCGATTTCTTGGCGGCGAACCCGGACCTGCCTCGCGGGACCGTGGCCGTGCCCGGATGCGGTCGCGGCCACGATGCGCGCGAATGGGCGCGTGCCGGCTTCCAGGCCGCGGGCTTCGACATCGCCCCCACCGCCGTCGCGGAGGCGCGGGCCGCTTCACCCGCCGGATCGGGCGCGGAGTTCGCTGCTTCCGACTTCTTGGCGGACACGCCGCCGCGCGGCTTCGATTGGCTCTTCGAGCACACGTTGTTCTGCGCCATCCCGCCGTCGAGGCGCGACGACTACGCCGCCGCGGCGGCCCGCTGGGTGCGGCCCGGCGGCCACTATCTCGCGGTCAACTACCTGCAGCCGCGCGACGAGTGCGGACCGCCGTTCGGCGTCACGCCGGCCGAGCTGCGGCGACGTCTCGGGCCCTGGTTCGAGCTCGTCCGGGACTGGTCGCCGCGTTCGTTCCCGGGGCGGGGCGGCCGGGAACGCGTCTTCTGGTGGCGCCGGACGGCATCGCCGGCACCGGACGGACGCTCATCGTGAACAATTGTGAACAAATTTCCGTCCGCTCCGGGTTTTTCTGTTTGACCCGACCCCGGCACTTCTTTACGTAGGCCGCAGACCAAGCCGTGATCGCCTGCATCGGGGCACTCCCTAGCGGGCTATTTTTTTCGGCCAAGCCGGTCAGAACGACGAGTCGCCATGTTGAAGTCGAAGACATTCTTGGGTGTGGATTTTGGGGCCGGGAGCCTCAAGGTCGCCGAGTTCGCGGTGACGCCGCAGAACGGCCTGCGCCTGCTCCGCTTCGGCGTCAAGCCGCTCGGGCTGGCCGGTTCGCAGGACGCGGCCCGCGAGAGCGCGCTCAAGAAAGCGCTGCCGGAGCTGCTCGCCGAGGGCGGCTTCCTCGCCAAGGAGGGCAACCTCTGCGCGCCCGGCTTCCAGGTCTTCTCCAAGTTCGTCAAGCTGCCGCCGGTCGACACCTCGAAGGTCACCCAGATCATCCAGTACGAGGCGCAGCAGAACGTTCCTTTCCCGTTGGCCGAGACCGCGTGGGATTACCAGATCCTCGGCTCCGCCCCGAGCGGTGAGCTCGAGGTCTTGCTCGTCGCGATCAAGTCGGACGTCGTCGAGAAGCTGTTCACCATCGGCGAGGCCGGCGGCCTCAAGATGTCGATCGTCGATTCGACCGTCGGCGCCTTGGCGAACGCGTTCCGCTACAACTACGCCGACCAGGAGGGCTGCAGCCTGTTGCTCGATATCGGCGCGAAGACCAGCAACGTGCTGATCTTCGAGGCGAACAAATACTACGCCCGCAGCGTGAACGTCGGCGCGAACGCCATCACCCAGGAGTTCGCCGCCGAGGCGAAGCTGCGGTTCGACGACGCGGAGAAGTTCAAGATCTCCGACGGCTTCGTCAGCTTGGGCGGCGCGTACGAGGAACCTGATGATCCCAAGCAGGCCGCCGTCTCGAAGGTGGCCCGCAACGTCCTCACCCGCCTGCACCTCCAGGTCACGCAGACGATCCAGTTCTACCGGACCCAGCAGGGCGGCAGCGCGCCGGTGCGCGTCTTCCTGTGCGGCGGCGGCTCGATCATGCCGTACGCTTCCCAGTTCTTCCAAGAGAAGCTCAACCTGCCGGTCGATTTCCTGAACCCGTTCCGCAACGTGGAGATCGACCCGGGCGTCGATGTGGCGGGTCTCGAGAAATATGCCCAGTGCTTCGGCGAGGTCGTCGGACTCGGGTTGCGCAACGTCGCGCAATGCCCGGTCGAGCTGAACCTGATCCCCAAGGCGTCCCTCACCCGCCAACAGTTCAATTCCAAGAAGCCGTACCTGATCGCCGCGGCGTTCGTCCTTGCCGCCGGCGTGTTCGCGGTCGGTTGGTTCTACGCCAAGGTCGCCGATGCCCGCCGCGACGGCTTGGCCAAGGTCGCGGCCCAGGCCGAACCGCTCGAGCAGAAGAAGACCAAGCTCGAAGCCGAGGAAGGAAAGCTCAAGAAAGCCGCAGATGAAGCCGTTCTGCTGGGCAATTGGCTCCAGGAGCGGACATATTGGGCGGACATCTTCACCGAGGTCCGTCGTGTCCTGAAACAGACCGAAGACCTCCAGCGCCAGGCGCTCGGGGTTCCGGTCGGTGTCTGGGTCGATACCTTCCTTTCGACCGAGCCGTCGGTCGCTGCCGGCCAAAGCACCGAGGAAGAGAAGCCGATGACCGCCATGGACCGGTACCGCATGGACCCGATTTTGGCCCGGCGCTACGGCCT
>CANGMH010000367.1 GCA_947454005.1 Verrucomicrobiota bacterium | reverse complement strand
GCCGGAACGCCCACCGGTTCCCGCGCACTTCCTCCACCGGCTCTCCCGCCCACGGCCGCACTTCTCCTCCATGACCTTCTCCGTCTTCCTCCGCTCCCGCCCCCGTTGGCAGCTCGCGCTCGGCGGCATCGCGCTGTTCTGGCTCCTCTGGACGGTGGTGCGCCCGTCGAAGGCCGCTTCCGACAACCTCACGGTCGTCGCCAAGCGCGGGCCGCTCGACATCAAGGTCCTCGTCGGCGGCAGCATCGAGGCGCTCGAATCCCAGGAGATCCGCTCCGAGGTCCGCGGCGAGCCGGTCAAGATCCTCAAGATCGTCGACGAGGGCTATCTGGTCACCGAGGACGACGTGAGGACCAACAAGGTCCTGGTCGAGCTGGATTCCTCGAAGCTCAAGCAGAACCTGGTGAACCAGGACATCACCTTCCAGAGCACCGTCTCGGGTCTCACCGAGGCGCAACAGGCGTACGAGATCCAGGTCAACCAGAACAAGACCGACATCAAGGCCGCGGAGCAGAAGGCGCGCTTCGGCCTGATGGACCTCGAGAAGTACCTCGGCTCGCAGATCACCGGCGAGATCGTGGGCAAGCTGGGCCTCCGAGAGGACCTGCTCACCAACAGCACCGCCGTGGTCGCCACGAACTCATCCGCCGTCGATTTCACCCGCTACGCCCGCGCCGAGCTGCTCGCCGACGGCGCCGCCAAGCAGGAGCTGCGCAAGCGCGAGGACGAGCTGCTGGTCGCCAAGACCGCGGCCGGCCAGGCCGAGACCAAGCTCACCGGCACGAAGCGGCTTTTCGAGAAGGGCTTCGTCACCAAGAGCGAGCTGGAGAACGACCAGATCGCCTCCGAGCAGGCGCGCCTCAAGGTCGAGGCCGCGGCCACCGCCCGCGACCTGTTCGTGCGCTACGAGTTCCCCAAGATGGCCGAGGAGACGCTCGGCAAGTTCGACGAAGCGCTCCAGGGCCTCATCCGCTCCCGGAAGGAATCGGTGTCCAAGCTCGCCCAGGCCGTGGCCAAGCTGAAGGGCGCCCAGGGCCGTTACCAGATCGAGAAGGAGAACCGCGACGAGCTCGCCGCCCAGATCACCAAGTGCCTGCTGTACGCCAAGACACCGGGTCTCGTCGTCTACGGCGGCGGCAACCAGCGCTTCTACTGGAACAACAACGAGCGCATCGCCGTCGGTTCGCAGGTCTTCGAGCGGCAGGCCTTGATCACCATCCCCGACCCGAAGAAGATGGGCGTGAACGTGGGCGTCCATGAATCGCACATCAAGAAGGTCAAAAAAGGCCTCAAGGTCCGCATCACCGCGGACGCCTTCCCCGACGACCCGTTGACCGGCGAGGTCACCAAGGTCGGCGTGCTGCCCGATTCGGAGAACCGGTGGATGAACCCGGACATGAAGCTCTACACCACCACCGTCGCCATCGAGGGCACGCGCGAGTGGTTGAAACCCGGCATGAGCGCGAAGATCGAGATCATGGTGAAGCGGCTCGAAGACGTCGTTTACGTGCCGCTCCAGGCGGTGAGCCAGCGCGACGGCAAGACCGTCGTCTTCCAGCCCGGCGGCAAGCCCAAGCAGGTCGAGGTCGAGGCCGGGGAGTTCACCGACGAGTTCATCGAGATCAAGCGCGGCGTGAAGGCCGGCGACACCGTGCTGCTCCGCGCACCGGACAGCGAGCATCCCGGCGACGACGGCAAGAAGCCCGCCGCGAACCCCACCGCGCCGGTCGGGTCCGCCGCCAAGCCGGCCGCCAGCAAGTGAGCGCCCCGCAGCCCATCGTCAGCCTCCAGGCCGTGCGCCGCTCGTACCGGATGGGCGACGTCGTGGTCGAGGCGTTGCGCGGGTTGTCGCTCGACATCCTCGCCGGCGAATACGTGGCCATCATGGGGCCGTCCGGCTGCGGGAAATCGACGCTGCTGAACCTGCTCGGCTGTCTCGACCGGCCGACGTCGGGACGCTACCTGCTCGGCGGGACGGACATCTCGGCGCTCGACGACGACGCCTTGTCCGACATCCGCGGACGCCGGCTCGGGTTCATCTTCCAAAGCTACAACCTGATCCAGCAGCTCAACGTGCTGGAGAACATCGAGGTCCCGCTCTTCTACCAGGGCCGGTCCGACGACGAGGCGCGCGCCATCGCGATCGGTCTGGCCAGACGGGTCGGATTGGAGCGCCGCCTCGACCACAAGCCCTTCGAGCTCTCCGGCGGACAACAGCAGCGCGTGGCCATCGCCCGCGCGCTGGCCAGCGATCCGCTCGTCATCCTCGCGGACGAGGCGACCGGCAACCTCGACTCCAGTTCCGGCCGCGAGATCCTGTCGCTGTTCGACGAACTCAACGCCGCCGGCAAGACGCTCATCATGGTCACGCACGACGCCAGCGTCGGCGAACGCTCCCGGCGCATCGTCCGCCTCAGCGACGGCCAGTTGGAATCCGATATCCGGCGATGACCGCCCCATCCGTGCCACCCGTGTGATCCGAGGTCTGTCCATCTTCCCTTCTTCCCGGCTCCGGCGCTCCGTCCGCCTCGGGCTCCGCTCGCTCTGGCTGCACCGGTTGCGGTCGCTGCTGACCGTGCTGGGCATCGTGTTCGGAGTGTGCTCGGTGATCGCCATGCTCGCCATCGGCGAAGGCGCCAGTTTCGAGGCGCAGGAGCAGATCAAGAACCTCGGTTCCCAGAACATCATCCTCCGCAGCGTGAAGCCGCCGGAAGACCAGAAGGTCTCCAACAACCAGAACAACTTCACCCTGGATTACGGCATCAAGTACGAGGACATCTCCCGGATCCAGGCCACCATCCCCGGCGTCACCACCATCGTGCCGGCCCGCGTGATGCGGGAATACGTCTGGAACATCACCATCCGCGTCGATGCCGAGGTCGTGGGCACCGTCTCGTGGTATCCCGCCATGCGGAACCACCGAGTCGCGTCGGGACGCTTCTTCACCGAGACCGACCAGCTCGCCGCCGAGAACGTCTGCGCCCTCGGCGCCGAGATGGCCCGGCGCCTCTTCCCGCTCGAGGAGCCCTTGGGCAAGACCGTCCGCATCGGCGACCAGTACTACCGCGTCATCGGCATCATGGAACCGCTCACCCGGGCCAAGGGCGACGACACCGGCCAATCCTCCGCGCAGCAGGCCGTCGACCGCATGTACATCCCGCTGGAGACGGCGCGACGCCGCTACGGCGAGGTGCTGTTCAAGCGCCGGAGCGGAAGCTTCGAGCGCGAGCGCGTCGCCCTGCACGAGGTCACCGTGAAGGTGGACGACCCGGAGAAGGTCGTCGCCGTGTCGCTGGCGGTGAAGGACCTCATGGAGCGGAACCACAAGAAGAAGGACTACGACGTGGTCGTCCCGCTGGAGCTGCTCCGCCAGAAGGAGAAGACCAAGCGCATCTTCAACATCGTGCTCGGCTCGATCGCGGCGATCTCGCTGCTCGTCGGCGGCATCGGCATCATGAACATCATGCTCGCCAACGTCACCGAGCGGACCCGCGAGATCGGCATCCGGCGCGCGCTCGGCGCGAAACAGCGCGACATCACCACGCAGTTCCTGATCGAGGCCGTGCTGCTCAGCGGGACCGGCGGCGCGATCGGGGTGCTGCTCGGCGTCGCCATCCCCTTCGCCGTCTCGGCCGCGGCCGGCATGAAGACCATCATCACCTTCTGGTCGCCGCTCGCCGCCTTCACCATCTCGGCGCTCGTCGGCGTCGTGTTCGGGCTCTATCCCGCGCTCCGGGCCGCGAAGATGGACCCTGTCGAGGCCCTCCGGCACGAGTGAGGCCGCGCCGCGCGGACGATCAAGCCGCGGACGACCGGGCGTAAGCGACCGCGAACTGCCGGGCACGGTCGCGGAACCAATCCCAGTCCTGGGCGGTCGCCCGTGCCGCATCGAAGAGCGGGCTGCCCACGCCGAACGCATCCGCGCCCGCCTTGCGGAAGGCCGGCAGCGTCTCCGGCGTCACGCCGCCCGTGGGCATCAGCGGGATCTCCGGGAACGGCGCCTTGACGGCCTTGATGTGCGCCGGCCCGAGCGTGTCGGCGGGAAAGACCTTCACCAGGCGCGCCCCGAGGCTCCAGGCAGTGAAGATCTCGGTCGGCGTGAGCGCGCCGGGCATCACCGGCACGCCGCGTTCGACACAGGCCCGGATGACCTCCGGGACCACCACCGGCGTCACGATGAACGAGGCGCCGGCCGCCAGCGCCCGGTCCAGTTGCGCCACATCGAGCACGGTCCCGGCGCCGACGTTCCCCTGCCCGCCCACGAGGGCGGACGCGCACCGGATGAGCTCCTCCGCGCCGGCGCTGTTCATGGTGACCTCCAGGTTCCGGATGC
>CANGMH010000366.1 GCA_947454005.1 Verrucomicrobiota bacterium | reverse complement strand
GAGGTGGTGTTGGCCGGGAGATCGATCGCCCCCGAGCTCGCCGCGTTGCGCAGCTTCGCGCTGGGGCTGCTCGCCGTCGGCGGCGGGGTCCTCGGGTTCGGGCTCGCCGGCGGATGGTTCCTGGTGTCCCGCGTGATCCGGCCCATCCACGCCATCAGCGAGACTGCCGGCCGTATCGCGGCGGGCAACCTATCGGAGCGGATCCGCACCGAGGAGGCGGACAGCGAGCTCGGTCGGCTGGCCGCGGTGTTGAACGGCACGTTCGCCCGGCTCGACGACGCCTTCGCGCAGCAGCGGCAGTTCACCGCCGACGCTTCGCACGAGCTGCGCACTCCCGTCTCCGTCATCCTCTCCCAGACCCAGGCGACCCTCGCCCGGCCGCGGTCGCCGGAGGAATACCGCGCGACGCTCGAAGCCTGCCAACGCTCCGCCCAACGCATGCGCCGCCTCATCACGTCGCTGCTCGAGCTCGCGAGGCTCGACGCCGGCCAGGACACGATGGACCGGCAGAAGTTCGACCTGGCGAAGACCGTCGGCGACGCGCTCGACCTGGTGAGACCGCTCGGCGAGGAACGGTCGGTCCGCTGGACGATCGACCTGGCGTCCGCTCCGTGCACCGGCGATGCCGAGAAGATCACCCAGGTGGTGATAAACCTCTTCACCAACGCGATCCATCACAACCGCGACCAGGGCGAGGTGCGCGTCACGGTGCGCGCCGAGGAGGGCGGGGCGGTCCTGACCGTGGCCGACACCGGCGTCGGCATCGCCGAGGCGGACCTGCCCCATGTCTTCCGGCGGTTCTTCCGCGCCGACAAGGCCCGGTCGCACGGCGACGGACGCACCGGCCTGGGCCTCGCCATCTGCCAATCCATCGTCGACGCGCACCAAGGAAGCCTCTCGGTGACGAGCCGCCTCGGCGCGGGCAGTATGTTCACCCTCCGGTTGCCGGCGGAGTGACTTGGCACATGCCGCGGGTCTCCGACCGGTCATGACCGATCTCGACGGTGGTCGGGCTGCGAGTCCTGGGTCCCGACAGGAGATTTGTTAAGCCGGTGTAAACAGAGCGGACATCCGTCCGGCCCGCGGTATCGTCCGGCCGCGAACACCGCATGAGCACTCCGTCCGCCAACGCCGCCCAGCGCATCCTCGTCATCGACGACGACCGCAAGCTCTGCCGCTTGATCCGCGATTATCTGGAGCCGATGGGCTACGCGGTCGAGGCGGTCCACACCGGGCCCGAGGGCGCGGAGCGGGCCGTGGCCGCGCCGTGGCACGCGGTCATCCTCGACCTGATGCTCCCGGGCATGGACGGCTTCGAGGTGCTGAAGCGCATCCGCGCCAGGTCCGACGTGCCGGTGCTGATGCTCACGGCGCGCGGCGACGAGGCCGACCGCATCGTGGGCCTGGAGATCGGCGCGGACGACTACCTGCCGAAGACGTTCTCGACGCGCGAGCTTCTGGCCCGGCTCCGTGCGGTCACGCGGCGCGGCACGCGGTCCAAACCGCCCGAGGCAGAGGAGCCGGACGAGCTGGTGGTCGGCGGACTGCGCGTGCGCATCGCCTCGAGGACCGCGGTGCTCGGGGACCAGGCGCTCTCGCTCACTCCGGTCGAGTTCGACCTGCTCGTGTCGCTGGCCAAGTCGAAGGGCCGCGTCCGCTCGCGCGAGCAGCTGCTCGATGAATGCCGTGACCGCAACTACGACGTCTTCGACCGCTCCATCGACGTCCACATCTCCGCGCTCCGAAAGAAGCTGGGCGACGATCCGAAGACCCCGCGCTTCATCCGGACCTTGCGCGCGGCCGGGTACATGATGGTCGACCCGGACGAGGAATAGGGAAGAAGGCAGAAGGCAAAAGGCGAAAGGATGAAGGAAAAACGAAACGCAGACGCCGGGACAGAAGGACAAGCGGTTCCTTCCTTCCGCCTTTCGCCTTCGGCCTTCCGCCTCCCGCTGTTCGCGCGGATCCTCGGCTGGTCCTTCCTGAACCTCGCGCTGCTGGTCGGGGTGTTCTGGGTGCTGCTGCGGTCCGAGTTCCGGCTGGAGCCGCTCATCGCCGGCGTCGCCGGAGAACGGGCGCAGCGCACCGCGGACGCGCTGCTCGCCGAGCTCCGCGAACGACCGTCCGCCGATTGGGACGCCGTGCTCGCGCGACAGGGCGAGGTCTTCGGCGTGCAGTTCCTCATCGTGCGCGACGACGGCCAACGCGTCGCCGGTCCCGACATCAAGCTGCCCGAGTCGGTCGCCGCCCGCCTGCGGACCCGCGGTGGCACCGGACGCGGCGGTCCCGGGGCGGGCGAAGGTCCGCGCGGCGAACCGCCATCTCCCGCCGACGCGCGGCCCCGCGAGAATCCCGAGCGCTTCCGCTCGTTCGGCGAGGTCCGACGCCGGCCTCCGACCGAAGCGCGGGGATTCCTGCACACCACCGATCCGAGCCGCTATTGGCTGATGTTCGAAGCGCCCCTGCCCGGCGGAGGCGGTGGCGGACCTGAGCGGAGGATGACGCGGCTGCTCATCGTGGCGGACACCCTCGGTGCCGGCGGGCTCTTCTTCGATTTCCGGCCGTGGATCTGGGCCGGGTCCGCGGTGGTGGTCTTGTCGGTGCTCTGGTGGGTGCCGTTCGTGCGCGGCATCACCCGCGCCCTCGGCCAGATGACCCGCGCGACCGAGCAGGTCGCCGAGGGACGCTTCGACGTCTCGGTGGATGCCCGGCGCGGCGACGAGCTCGGGCGGCTCGGCGGCGCGATCAACCGCATGGCGGAGCGGCTCGCGGGATTCGTCACCGGCCAGAAGCGATTCCTCGGCGACATCGCCCACGAGCTCTGCACGCCGCTGGCGCGGATGGAGATGGCGCTCGGCGTGCTCGAGCAGCGCGCGGACGAACGCCAGCGCGCCTACGTCGACGACGTCCGGGACGAGGTCCGCCACATGAGCGGCCTGGTGAACGAGCTGCTCTCGTTCTCCAAGGCCGGGCTCAAGGCGCGCGATCTCCCGCTGGCCGCCGTCCCGCTGCCCGGGCTCGTCGCCCAGGTGGTGGCCCGCGAAGCCGCTCCGGGCGCGGATGTCCGCGTCGAAGTGGCCGAAGGACTGGTGGTCCAAGCGGACCCCGAGCTGCTCGGGCGGGCGATCGGGAACCTGCTCCGCAACGCGCTCCGCTACGCCGGCCACGCCGGTCCGGTGGTTCTCCGCGCGGCGGCCGAGGGCGACCTTGTCTCGGTCACGATCGCCGACGTCGGTCCCGGTGTGCCGCCGGAGGCGTTGCCGAAACTGGGCGAACCGTTTTTCCGTCCGGACGCCGCCCGCACCCGCGAAGAAGGCGGCACAGGATTGGGGCTCGCCATCGTCCGCACCTGCGTCGAGGCGTGCCGCGGTACCGTGACGTTCCGAAACCGCCAGCCCACTGGTCTCGAAGCGGAACTGAAGCTACGTCGCGCCTGAGCGCGGGGCGGCGGAGGGATTTCATCGAGCGATGCTCCGGGACGCATCGCATCCTACGGGGTGCGATCGAACGTGGCGGAGATCTTTCCTGCGGGTTTTCTGCTGTGTCGCCGAGTCGTGCCGGGCAGGACACGAGGCCAGGTCGACGCGTATGGACGCGGGTGGCGCGCGACGGACTGGAAAGTCCGCTCTCCCGGGAGACGGGCCCCGGCGTTCCGTCCGGGTCATCGTCGGGCATCTCGGATCGCACCGCGTCCGACGCCCGAGCTTGAAGCGGACGACGCGAACCTTTAGGCAGTCCGCCTGTGACCGCACAAGACGCCACGATCCTCCTCGACCGGTTCCAACGCGGCGAGATCCCGCGCGACGAGGTGTTGCGCGCGTTCCAAGCGGCGCCGGTCGCGGACCTCGGGTTCGCCCAAGTGGACCTGCACCGGGCGCTCCGGAAGGGATTCCCCGAGGTGATCTTCGGCGCCGGCAAGACACCGGAGCAGGTCGTCGCCATCGCGGACCGTCTCGTCGCGGCGGAAGGCCGCGTGCTCATCACGCGCATCACCGGGATCCATGCCGCCGCGCTGGCGCAGCGTTTTCCCCATGCCGTCCACCACGTCGCCGCGCGCTGCGTGACCATCGAGGCCACGCCGTTGCCCAAACGGGCCGGGACCATCGCCGTCCTCTGCGCGGGCACGAGCGATCTGCCGGTCGCCGACGAGGCGGCGGTCACCGCCGGTTTCATGGGCAATCCCGTGCTCCGCATCTCCGATGTCGGCGTGGCAGGGCTGCACCGGTTGTTGGCGCGTCTGGACGAGCTGCAACGCGCCGACGTGGTCATCGTCGTCGCCGGCATGGAAGGCGCCTTGCCCAGCGTCGTCGCCGGATTGGTGTCGCGGCCGGTGATCG
>CANGMH010000365.1 GCA_947454005.1 Verrucomicrobiota bacterium | reverse complement strand
GCGGTGAATCTCGCGTCCCGGCTCGAGGGCCTGAACAAACATCTGGGCACCGATATCCTCGTCACGCGCGACGTTCAACGGGAGGTCGGGCGAGCGCTGGCCACCCGGTTGGTCGGGCAGTTCCGCTTCAAGGGCTTCGACCAGGTCGCCGAGGTCCACGAGCTGCTGGGCCCTGCCGGCTCCGAGCCGGCGTGGCTCGGGGAGTTCCGGGGGGCGCTACGCCACTTCCAGCGCCGCGGTTGGCCGGAGGCCGAGACAGGTTTCGCCAAGGTCCTGGCCCTACGCCCCGGCGACGGCCCGTCCAAGTTCTATCTGGAGCAGGTCCGCCGCTTCCGCGCCGATCCGCCCGCGGAAGATTGGCTGGGCGAGATCGACCTGGCCTCCAAGTGAGAACGGCTCGGTGACGCCACCGCTTGTCCGGTCCGCCACTTCCGATCGCGCTCCCGATCATCGCCTCGCTTGCCCTGCGGTGCACTTGGCCTAACGTCCGTCCACATGTCGTCCTCCAACCTTGTGGCTGATTCCGACCTCGGCCCCGTGACCCGCGGAATCGATCCCGTGAAGATGGCCAAGGCCGGGCGCAGGCATGCGATGGCGGCGCAGGTCGGGCCCAAGCCGGAGGCCCCCGAGGGTTTCCACTTCGATCTCAGGCCGCGCGACGTGAAGGAGCATCTCGACCGTTTCGTCATCCAGCAGGACGAGGCGAAGAAGGTCCTGAGCGTCGCGCTCTGCGACCACTTCCAGCACGTGCGGATGACCCTCGCGGGGAAGAAGGCGCCGTTCTACACCAAGCAGAACGTGCTGCTGCTCGGCCCGACCGGCGTGGGCAAGACGCACCTGATCCGCTCCGCGGCGGAGCTCATCGGCGTGCCCTTCGTGAAGGCCGACGCCACGAAGTTCAGCGAGACCGGCTACGTGGGCGGCGACGTCGAGGACCTGGTGCGGGACCTCATCCGCCGCGTGGGAGGCGACGTGTCGAAGGCCGAGCACGGCATCATCTATCTCGACGAGGTCGACAAGCTCGCCGGCAGCGATTCCGGCGGCCGCGACGTGAGCGGCAAGGGCGTCCAGATCAACCTGCTCAAGCTCATGGAGGACGCCGACGTGCCGGTCGTCTCGCCCAACGACATCATGGGCCAGATGCAGGCGATCATGCCGCGTCCCGGCCAGCCGCCGCGCGAGGGCGGCGCGACCATCAACACCCGGCACATCCTCTTCATCGTCAGCGGCGCCTTCGCCGGACTCACCGCGCACATCCGCATGCGCCTCGCCCTGACCGGCAAGGAGGTCCCCGCCGGCCGCGAGGAGGACCTGCTGGAATCGGCGATGACCTCCGATTTCATCAGCTACGGGTTCGAGCCGGAGTTCATCGGCCGCCTGCCGGTGCGCGTGGCCTGCCAGCCGCTCGGCGCGGACGACCTCTATGACGTGATGCGCCGGAGCGAGAGCAGCCTGCTGCGGCAGTACGAACGGGCCTTCTCCGCGTACGGCATCGCCGTGAAGTGGCGGGCGGACGGGCTCCGTCGCATCGCCAAGCTCGCCGCCACCGAGGGCACGGGCGCGCGCGGCCTGATGACGGTCTGCGAACGGGTGCTGCGCGGATTCAAGTTCGAGCTGCCCTCGACCCGGATCGACAGCTTCGCGGTGACCCGCGAACTGGTCGACGATCCCAAGGCGGCGCTCGCCGCGTTGTTGAAGAAAGCGAAATGAGTCAACGCCGGGCGGGCGCGTCGATCGTCCCGGGGTCCGCTTGGAAGGGCGACGCGGGCTTCACGAACGGGATCGGCTGCGAACCGAAATAGACGAGCCGGTACGCGACGAAGCAGACCAGGACCGTCCCGATCGCCACCGCCGCGAGCCGGCGGATCTGCCTCCGCGTGCCCGGGATCCCGAGGTCCAAGCGGGGCACCGACGTCCGCCGGCGACCGCGCAGGATCTCGTCGGCCCGGGCCAGGACCTTCGCGGCGTCGGCGCGCGGCAGCGGCGCGAGATGGATCTGGTAGAAGCGGGCCTCGCAGCCGTTGCGCGGACAGAAACCGAGGCGCAGGCGTTCGAGCTTGGGCGGCAGCGGCGACGGGCCTTCGCCGTCGGTGACGGCCAGCTTCCCCAGCTCTTCGCCGGTCAGCGACATCCCGCAGCCGACGCAAGCGGCCTTCAGCCCGGTCGCGAAGAGCACCTGTAGCTCCTGCCCGCCGAGACCGGCCTCGCCCAGGGCCGTGGCGACGGCGCCATGGCAGGCCGGCAACCGGTCGAGACCGACGCGCAGTTCGGCGGGGGCGGGGGCCGGTGCGGCCGCCGGCGCGGGCGAGGTCTCGGACATCGGGATGGAGTCTTGGCGAGGCGGCGTGCCGGTGTCAGGCGGCTTATTCCGGCTTGTACCACATCCATTCGGCGGTGGGCTCGTAGGGATGGTACGGGTCGACGGTGAGCGCCTGGGTGAAGTTCTGCTGCTTGACGTGGCCGTCGGTGAAACGGGTCGGGGAGATGAACCGGCCGGGCACCTTGCGAGGGTCGACGAACTCGACCGGGCCGGCCGGATGGAAATGCCACTGGTACCAGTACGGGCTGTCGCCGGCGTAGATCCGGGCGGGGGGCTCGTGCATCAGGATGAACCGCGACGGGTCCGGCACCCAGCCTTCGGGCTTGCCGGCGATGGATTCGAAGGTGCCCTTCGGCCTGCCGAGATAGCTGCCGCCGCTGAGCAAGGTGAGCTTGCCGCCGTTGTACTGGTAGCTGTTGCCGACGGACCGGTAGTTCGACGGCTCGAAGCCGTATCCCGGTTGCCCGCGGTCGGCCGGGCACCGGAAGACGGCGGAGGGCTTCACGTAGTCCCAGAGCGGCCGCGCCCGGGCGCTGGCGTAGGTGCCGCCGAAGCCCGGTGCCGGGTCGCGGCCGCCCAAGGTCTGCGTGACCAGCTTCGACACCCCGGTGGAGGCGCCCGAGACCGGGTCGACGTCGACGACCGACGCGAGCGGATACCGGCCGCCGTGGTCGTCGGCGTAGAGCTGGACCGCCAGACCGAGCTGGCGGAGGTTGCTGATGCACAGGATGACGTTCGCGCGCTGCTTCGCCCCGCTGAGGGAGGGCAGGAGCATGCTCGCCAGGATGCCGATGATCGCGATGACCACGAGCAGCTCGATGAGGGTGAAGCCGCGCGGCCGGCGGCCGGCGGGGCCCGGGCATCGTGGATCCATGGCTCGACAGGGTCTGATGGTCGCAACCAAGCCTGAATGTTTACGTGTGTAAAGCGATATCTCGGCCGGCGCGGCCGGTCGGGTGCCGGCCGAGTTTCGCCTTCCTTCCCCGCGGTCCTGCCTTAGCGTCCTGCGCCCAACGCATGGCTCTGCAGCTCTTCAACACGCTCACCCGCCGGGTGGAGGAATTCCGCCCGTTCGACGAGGCCGGCCGGACCGTCGGCATGTACTGCTGCGGGCCGACCGTCTACGACTACGGGCACATCGGGAACTTCCGGACCTTCGTCTTCGCCGACCTGGTCCGGCGCTATCTGGGGTTCCGGGGCTTCAAGGTCCGGCACGTGATGAACATCACGGACGTGGAGGACAAGATCATCCGCCGCGTGCGCGAGACGGGGAAGACGTTGGAGGAGTTCACCGGGGTCTACACCGACGCCTTCCTGCAGGACCTCAGGACGCTGAACTGCGTGGTGCCCGCGGCGGAGGACCTTCCCCGCGCGACCGGCCACATCCCGCAGATCATCGACCTCATCGGCAAGCTGGAGCGGCGGGGCATCGCCTATCGCGCGGCGGACGGCTCGGTCTATTTCAGCATCGAGAAGTACCGGGGCTGCGGGTGCCGCTACGGCCAGCTGGTGAAGCTCGACTTCGAGGCGATGCGGGTCGGCGAGCGCGTGGCGAGCGACGAGTACGACAAGGAATCGGTCGCCGATTTCGCGTTGTGGAAGGCGCGCGTGCCGGACGACGGCGCGGTCTTCTGGCCCAGCCCGTGGGGCGAGGGGCGTCCGGGCTGGCACATCGAATGTTCCGCGATGAGCATGGCGTTGCTCGGGCCGAGCTTCGATCTGCATCTCGGCGGCGAGGACCTCGCGTTCCCTCACCACGAGGACGAGATCGCCCAGAGCGAGGGCGCTGCCGTCCAGCCGCCGGGCAGGCCGTTCGTGAAGCACTGGCTCCACGGCGCGCACCTGCTCGTCGAGGGCAAGAAGATGAGCAAGTCGCTCGGCAACTTCTTCACCGTCCGCGATCTCCTGGCGAAGGGCTTCACCGGGCGCGAGGTCCGCTGCCTGCTGCTCAGCGCACATTTCCGCGAGACCTTCAACTTCACCCTCGCCGGCCTGGAAGGCGCCCGTGCCCAGCTCGCGCG
>CANGMH010000364.1 GCA_947454005.1 Verrucomicrobiota bacterium | reverse complement strand
GGCATTTCACGCAGCTGGTCTCGAGGATCGGCCGGATCTCCCGGTTGAAATCCACGGCGCGGCCGATGGCCGGCGGCAGCTTGGCGATGGCCTCGGCGCCCGGGGACGGCGTGGCTGCCGACGTGCCGAGGACGGCGCACGCGAGGGCTGCGGACCAGATCACCACACGATGGACGGACATGCGATGGAGATAACCGCCGGCCCTCTCCGCCGCGAGCGAAAACCCGGTGCGGCATGACATGACTCCGCTGCTTCCGGCGCGGGCGCTGTCTTCACCTCCACCGGCCGGCAGCGCGGAGGCCGGAGCCGCCCGTCCGGGGCTCCGCGCGAGACCGATTGGCCGCTTGCGGACGACGGGTGGCAGGTATAGGCAAGGTCCATCCATGAGGACTCCCACCCGCGCCGCCTTCACGCTCATCGAGCTCCTCGTCGTCATCGCCATCATCGCGATCCTGGCCGGGATGCTTCTGCCCGCGCTGGGCCGGTCGAAGGTCAAGGCCGCCTCGATCCGCTGCGTCAGCAACCAGCATCAGCAGCACCTCGCCTACCACATGTACGCGGACGACAACCGCGATTCCTTCCCGGTCCACGCCAACTGGGCGACCCAGGGCGGTCGCGCCACCAACGGTTCCGTCGCCGTCCACAACGCGCCCGGCGAGACGAACCGCCCGCTGAACGTCTATGCCGGGAACACCTTCGAGGTATGGCATTGCCCTTCGGACAAAGGCGACAGCTACTGGCCCGAGGCGAAATCGTGCTTCCTCGGCTGGGGCAACAGCTACCTGCCCATGTGGTCCGTCGATTGGTACCGGGTCAAGCACGTCACCGGCGACAAGGGCGCCGGCGCGAACACGCCGGAAGGCAGGCCGATGAAGACCAGCGAGGTCGCGCTCCGGCCGACGACGAAGATCATGCAGGGCGATTGGCCGTGGATGGGCTCGCGCGATGCCGGCGACGGCCGGGTCAACGCCGGCACCAAGGCGAAGAGCATCTGGCACAACAACCGGGGCAAGCGTAGCTGGAACATGATGTACGCCGACGGCCACGTCGGGAACATCGTCTTCCCGCCCGGATTCGAGAACTGGAACACGGCCCCCGCCCCCAACATCGACTATCTCTGGTGGTGAAGCGCCCCGGACCGGCCGGGCCTGAATTCTTTAGAGACATCCCGGCGGGCCTTCCCCTACGATGTCGCCCGACCACGGAGACATCGGGTTACACCCCTTTCGTGGCACCCGTCCCTACACGCATGAAAGCAAGCGCAGCCTCCAAACGCTCCGGCATCCTCGCCGGGGGCAATTGGATCATCGACCAGGTCAAGCTCATCGACACCTATCCCGGTGCCGAGCAACTGGCGAACATCAAAAGCCAGCACCAAGGCACCGGCGGTTCGCCGTACAACGTGCTGCTCGACCTCGCGAAGATGGGCGCGGAGTTCCCGCTGATGGGCGCCGGCCTCGTGGGCAAGGACGCCCTCGGCGAGCAGATCCTGGCCGACGCGGTGAAGCACAAGATCGACACGAAGTACCTCAAGTCGACCGCCGAGGCGACGACCAGCTACACCGATGTCATGACCGTGCAGGGCACGGGCAAGCGCACCTTCTTCCACTACCGCGGCGCGAACGCCCTCTGGGACGCCAAGGACATCGATTTCACCAAGTCCAAGGCCCGGATCTTCCACCTCGGCTACCTGCTCCTGCTCGACAAGCTCGACGCGGTCAACAAGGAGGGCATCACGCCCGCTGCGAAGCTGCTCGCCGCCGCCCAGGCCGCCGGGATCAAGACCAGCATCGACGTGGTCAGCGAGGCCAGCGACCGCTTCAAGGCCATCGTCGTCCCCGCGCTCAAGCACTGCGACTACGCCATCATCAACGAATACGAGGCCGGCCAGGTCACCGGCTTCCGCATCCGCAAGGAAGGCGTGCTCGACACCGTGTCCCTCCGCCATGCCGCCGGGGCGATCCTCCAGCACGGCGTGAAGGAGCTCGTCGTGATCCACTTCCCCGAGGGCTGCTTCGCCCGGACGCGCGACGGCAAGGACCATTGGCAGCCGTCGCTCAAGGTGCCGGACAAGCACATCGCCGGCACCGCCGGCGCGGGCGACGCCTTCTGCGCCGGCGTGCTGCTCGGCCTGCACGAAGGCTGGGAGCTCCAGAAATCGCTGCTCACCGGCGTGCTCGCCGCGGCGGCGTCGCTCAGCGACCCGACCTGCACCGGCGGCATGAAACCGCTCGCCGTGCTCGAGACGCTCAAGAAGAAGTACGGCGTCCGCCCGCCGCTCGAACGCGATTCCGATTACTGAGAAACCGGGCGTCGCCGCCCGGCCCGGTAAAAAGAAAACGCCGCGCCCGGTCCAGGGCGCGGCGTTTTCGTTTCGTGGGGAAGCTCCGCTTGAGTCGATTATCGGTCAGCTTTCCCTGAAGGCAGCTTTTACCGCCAAGAAGAGCGGTAAGAGCACCGCCGTCAGCGTCACCGGGAACACACCTGCCCCAAAGCACATGAACGCGGAGGGGTCGAACTCCGGACCGTGATGCAAGCTCATGTCTCCTGCGACTGCTTTGAAGAGGAAAGCCAGCATCGCCAGCCATGCGACAAGCCACTGACCGCATAAGCCGATGGTCACGAATGGGATCTTCCGCTCCGGCATCCGATGGATGAAAATCGTGGTGACGAAACCGACCAAGCCCATCGCCACGGCAAACACCCAAGAATGATCCACAGCGAGCTCCGTGAAGTTCGGCATGATCTCGCGGGCCTCTTGGAGCGACTTCAAACGATAGATAGACCTGTAGGCGTCAGGTGTGACCCAGCCCACCAAAAGCACGACGTGCGACAAACCGAGGGTCGAGCCCAGAAGCAGCGCGCTGGTCAGCCTGTGGTTCATCGGCCCCTCATCGCCACCGCACCGTCTTCACGAAGACCAGCAGGTCGGCCAGCTCTTGGCGGCTCAGCTGTTCGTCGAGCCCGGCCGGCATCACGCTGAGCGTGCCCGGACGCATCTCGGCGATCTTGGACTTCGCGATGTGGACCTCCGGGCCGGGGCCGGTGACCAGCACCAGCTCTTCGGCCGTGTCGCGCCTCACGATGCCGTTGGACACCTCGCCGTCCTTGTTGACCACGGTCATCGGCTCGTAGCTGCGGACGAAGCTCTGGCTCGGATACACGATGCTCTCCAGCAGGTCGCGCTCGCTCCGGACCTCGCCGATCTTGGTCAGCTCGGGTCCGACGTTCCCGCCGACGTAGCCGATCCGATGGCAGGCGGAACAGGCGGCCTTGGGCCCGTTGAAGACGGCCTGTCCGCGCCGGACGTCGCCCTTCGCCTGCTGGATCTCGGCCAGCAGTTTCTCCAGGTGCGCCGCTTGTTTCACCGGATCGCTGCCGAGCGTGGCGAGGAAGGCGTCCGCCGCCTCGCGGGTGGCGACCGGGAACTTCGCGAGGCGCGGCTTGATCTGCGCGGCGCTGAGCGCCTTGGCGCTCTTCGCGTCGCGCAACGCGGCGACCACTTTGCCGCCGAGCGCGTCGTCGCCGCCGCCCTCGAACGCGCCGAGCAGCTTGTCGAGCTCCAGCGGACCGGCGGACGTCAGGTCGCCGCTGAGCGCGGCGAGCTGCGCGGCATCGAGCTTGGCGCGGGCGAGCACGCCGGCGGCCGTGGCGCGGACGACCGGCTCGTTCGCCGGGGCGAGGCGGCCGCGCAGGAACTCCACCTCGACCGACCCGAGCGCGTTTCCGTTCGGGACCGATGCGAGCGCGTCCAGCCGGAGAGGCCCGGGTTGCGCCGGGTCGCGGGACAACCCGAGCAGGGCTTTGGAGACGGCCGGATCTCCGCTGAGACCGCGGGCGGCGCGGACCGCCGCGGGCGCGAGGTCCTTCGATGGCGGGTCGAGCAGCCCGAGCACCGCTTTGCGCCAAGCAGCGGGCGGTTCCTTCAGGCCGGCTCCGGCGATGGCGGCGAGAGCGGCGGTGCGGGTCGAAGCCCGGAAAGCGGGTTGGCTGACGGCATCGGCGAGCAATCCCTGCCCGGCCACGGCGCGGGTGAGCATGCCGAGCTGCGCTTCCAGCGGTGCGAGCTTCGCGGGCGTGATCTCCGGATCCGTCAGCTTCGTGCGGAACCATCCGGCCAGTTCCTCGCCCCATTCCGGATGACGTCCGAGGATCCATTCCGCGGCCGCGCGTAGCCGCGCGTCGTCCTCCGCCAGATAGGGCGTGACCTCCGTCGGCTTCAGGTCGCCGCCGTCCATCTGGTCCAGCGCGATGAGCGCCGCCCGACGGGTCACGGGGCGGCTGTGGTTCAATCCGAGCCGGGTGGCGACCGGATCGGCGAGGTCCATGAGCGCGACGATCAACGAATGC
>CANGMH010000363.1 GCA_947454005.1 Verrucomicrobiota bacterium | reverse complement strand
TATCCACCCCCGCTGTTGCTTACCTTTATGCCGACAAGTTTTCCGTCTGCGATGATTGCTTCCGCAACAGCTTGCCTTGGTTCGTTAACGCCCTCGCTCAGCAAAGCCACCGAATGACTGCCGCCCCCCGAGATGGCCACTACATCAAACAGCAGGTGCGGCACGTTCAGTTGCCCGGCGGAATTGCCACCCCATGCCACCACCGTGCGGTCGGCCTTCAATGCCAACGAGTGCCCGTACCCGGCCGCTATCGAGATGACTCTGCTCAAGTCTGTCGGAACAGTGGCATCTACTAATCGACTTCCTCCGTTTGGGTCGAAGTCAGACTCCTTCCCCCAAGCGACGACCGTTCCATCGCTCTTCAATGCAAGGGTTTCGGTAGCCCCTGCCGCGACTGCGACGACGCCAGCCAATCCAGCGGGCACGTTCGTCTGGCCTTCTAGGTTGCCACCCCACGCCACGACTGTTCCGTCTTGCTTCAGTGCCACCGAATGCGTCGTTCCGGCGGAGATTGCAACTGCGTCAACCAAGCCCAAAGGCACATTCAACTGCCGTTGTTCATTGCCCCCCCACCCGACAACGGTGCCGTTCTTTTTGAGGGCGAGAGTGTGATAATGGCCCGCTGCAATCGCTAGGACGCCGCTCAGGCCATTGGGAACGTTGATTTGGCCACGATCATTGTTGCCCCACGCGACGACTGTTCCGTCCTGTCGCAAAGCTACGGAGTGAACAGCTCCCGCCGCTATGGCCACCGCACTTTTCAGGTCGGCGGGCACAGAACGGCTTTTATTGTCCAAGCCCCAAATGGCAACTGTCCCGTCAGTCCTCAGTGCCATTGTGGCACCCACACTTGCGGCGATGGCAACAAAGTCATCGCCCGCGGGAACAGGAGTTTGCCCGCCGATGTTGCTTCCCCACGCGACGACCGTGCCGGTGATGGCGGGTCGTTTGAGGGGGAACGACGTCGGTCGGGTCGGCGTCGGTAGCGGGAAGGTTGCCGCCCAACCCGTGAGCACCGAACCGAGCACCGCGACGAAGGCGAACCAGAAGAGGAGGCGCACAACGGAGAATCTTCCTTGGAGCATTAAAGCACCGTCTCAGCACCAGTCGGCTGCTTCAAGCAGAACCCGTGGGATTATGGGGTCGGAACTACCGATAAAGCTGCGTTTCGCCGTCTCGACTGCGGCAAACCTCGACGGCTGCTCTGCGGGCTCAAAAACCGTCCTGCCCACCTTGAACCGGGACGAACTTCGGAATTCATCTACCTCAAGGCAAACGAAGGCGATTTCAGCCAACGTGCCCTTCGTATTCTTCCTGTCGAGCCCGCTGGAAAAGGGCGTTGGGCCTATTCAAGGTGCCCAAGAATTTGCCGATGTATATTTAGATAGTATGTTTTTACACATCCTCAAAAGTATCCAAAGAGATTAACCTTAAAGGATTACCTTGACGCGGAAAAGCCTGTATTGTACGATTAACACAATCAATTTCCACTTTCGAGAAAAGCGTAGGAATAATCTGGACTAACTTCTGGCGGTTTTCCTTATCGGCAAGCTTTACTTCCAAGCGAGGATAAAAAGATTTCAGCAGTTGATCTGATTTCACGTCATCTTTGGTTCCGGAATAGTCCATCACTTCCGCTATTTCATCAAGCATCGTCGGGATCAACTCATCGGCATAGATGGTGTTTTGGAGTTTCTTCAATTCGACCTCCTCTGTGGCAAGTTCACTATTGCGTTTCCGGATGCGGTCCTTGGCTTCAGGGTCACCTTCCTCCGCCATATCATACAACCCTTTGATTGCCTTTTTGAGCTTGGCTATCCGGGATTCCGATTCCAGAATACTAGCCATAATCTCTGTTTTGTTCGCGCAAAATGTGTTTTCCGGTGACCCACCGAAATACTCACCAAAAAAACACAGTTCCACGGTGCGAGCGTTCAGCATCTTGTGTGGTTGTGTGCAAATCTTCAAACGGGCATTTTTGCACCGATAGAAATACGAAGCGGTTTTCCGTGTATTTTTTGCCATCGTAACGTTCACATTGACAGTGCCACCGCAATGTTGGCATACACCGACACCGGCAAAAAGATTGTTGATGCGACCGTTCAGTTTGCCGTGCCTTCGGGTGTTCTGCGAGATCAGGTGTTGTGCTTTGTCGAACGTGGCACGATTAACTATTTTCGGTATACAGGTGAAGGATGCTCCCTTGATTCTCAACACGCCAGCATAGCTTTCGTTCTTCAGGATTTTTGCGATAGACGTCTCCATCCAAGGTTTGTGCTCACCAATCATCCTCTGTGCATTGCGGTACAGTGTCGGAGTCTTCTCTTCATTCAGGGTCTGAGCAATCACAGTCCTACCCTTTCCAGATACATACATCTGGAATATGCGACGGACGACGGAAGCTCTATTTTCGTCAACTACAATCGATTTATTCGCTGCATCCCATCGAAAGCATTGCGGCAAATACTTCACCAATGTCCCCGACTGGATTCCTTTATCCGCAAGCGTATACGCTGCCTTTGCAGTCTCATGCAACCGATCTATCTTCCGTTTGTTGTCCGCGTGTGAAACCGCGCTTCCGGTGAATACGGAAAATTGAGTATCGAGATTGTCTATGTTTTCGGGGGTAATGACCTTGCCTTCCTGCCAAGCGATGATGGTAATTCCCCGTAGGACCGTTTTGTACAAAATACCCACGAGAACGAACGGGTTTTGGCGTCCGATTCTGTCTAATGCTTCGCACAAAATCACATCCCCTTCCCTGCTATTGTCCAACAACCGACCGAACTCCTTTTCCAGATTCGCTCCGGCCTTCCCGGAAACTCCCTCGTCAAAGTACGGTTCATCGATGATGTCAATCCCATTCTCGGCGGCGTAGGCTTTCGCCCCATCAATTTGCCTGCGTTTCGAATCCCCTCTTTCTTGCTGAGTGCTGCTAAATCTCCCGTAAATCCGCCCTGTTTTGGTGGCTGTCATGGTCAGAGTCTACGTCCTGTCTAAACAACCTTCAATGCCATAGAAATGCGTCCACGCGACGCGGCGGGGTTCGAAGCGCGGGTTGTCGCTCGGGACCGTGTCGCCGTTGCGCTCGAAAGGCCGCGTGTCCACCAGCGCGGCGGCGCCTTTGCCCCGGACGATGCGCACGGCCGGCGCGTCCTTGGTGTCGTTGAGGTCGCCGCACACCACGACGTCCCGCTGCGGATCGCGCGCCAAGAGCGCGTCGATGTGCCCCCGGAGCTGGAGCGCCTCCTGTTCGCGCAGCTCGGATTCATCGGCCCCGGGCAGCTGGCGCTTGGACTTGAGGTGGGTGGTCAGCAGCGTGAACCGACGTTGCGGCGCGGCCGCGATCTCGATCTCGATGGTGGCGCGGCTGCTGTGGAAGCGCCGGCCGCCGAGCAGGAACTGGTCGTTGGTGTGCGGATGCCGCGCGGTGATGGGGAAGCGGCTGAGGACGGCGACGAAGATGTTCGTGTCCCAGCCCGCGAGGTGTTCGCTGTACCGGAGGTCGACCCCGGCGATCTTCAAAGAGGCCTGCAGCTCGGCGAGGGCGGCCGGTTCGCCGATCTCCTGCAGGGCGACGACATCGGGCTTGATCGTCGCGAGGTGGGCGACGACCTTGGCGCGGGCCTCGGGCGGCTTGGCCTTGCGGTTGCCGAAGTCGCGGAGGTGGTAGTTCTCGAGGTTGTAGGTCGCGACGGTGAACCGCGTCTCGCCCTGTGCCGCGCCGATGATCAGCAGGGCGAGCCAGATGGACGAGAAGGACCTCATGCGTGGGTGACCCGGCGGGAACGGCGCATCGTGCGGATCGCGGTCCCGGGACCGAGGACCGGGACCCCTCCCGTCATCCCTTCCGATAATACTTCGCCACCTGGTCGCCGTAGCCGTTGTACGGGAGCGTCGGCACGCGGTCGCCGGTGTCGATCAGCCGTTCGGTGGCCTGCGACCAGCGGGGATGCGGCACCTTGGGATCGACGTTGGATTCGAACGGGTACTCCTCCGCCGAGAGCGTCTCCCAGAGCGTCGCCGGCTGCGTGGCGACCAGTTCGATGCGGGCGATGCTCTTGATGCTCTTGTAGCCGTACTTCCAAGGCACCACGAGACGGAGCGGCGCGCCGTGCTGCTTCGGGAGCGGTTGGCCGTAGATCCCGGTGGCGAGCAGGACGAGGTCGTCCATGGCCTCGTCGAGACGGAGACCTTCGGTGTAGGGCCAAGGATATCCGCGCAGGCGCTCGATGCCGGGCATCTGGTCGGGCCGCATCGCGGTGACGAACTTGACGAACTTCGCCTCGGCCTTGGGCTGGACCTTCGCCAGCAGCTTGGCGAGCGGGAAACCGGTCCAGGGCACGACCATCGCCCAGGCCTCGACGCAGCGGAAACGGTAGAC
>CANGMH010000362.1 GCA_947454005.1 Verrucomicrobiota bacterium | reverse complement strand
GCGGGGGTGAGCAGCCGGGAAGCGTTGGTGGCAAAGAGGGACTTGCCGCTGCCGAGCGCCACGACGGAGACGCTCCACGTGGCGCCGGGCGCACGGGTGGCGACGAGCCGGTCGTTGAGTTGCTTACCCAGTCCGGCCGGCGACGTGGCGGGGACCACCGCCGCGGATGGGTGGACGCCCCCCGAGGCGAGCCCGACGATCAACCAGAGGACGGCGCAGCAGCGTGACATCGCGGCAAAAGGATTTTGCCAAGCGGGCGCCGCCGCAATACAGGAATCGCCCGTGCGACCGCTGGATTATCCTGACCGCCACTTCTTGCTCGCCTCGGAAGGGTGGCTCGACCTGGGCGATCCCGAAGAATCCGCCCGCGAACTGCGCCGGATCTCCAAGGAAGGCGAGCTGCACCCGGACGTGCTCGAGCTCCGATGGCGGCTCTACGCCGGCAAAGGCGAATGGGAGGCCGCGTTGGCGATGGCGCGGGCCTTGGTCCTGGCTGATCCCGACCGGCCTTCCGGCTACATCCACCAGAGCTACTGCCTGCACGAGATGGCGAGGACCGAGGAAGCTTGGGACCTCCTCCTGGAGACCGCGGACCGGTTCCCGAAGGATTCTGTCATCCCCTACAATCTCGCCTGCTACGCCTGCCAGCTCGGCGACCTGACGGTGGCACGCGACTGGATCCAGCGCGCCATGAGGATCCGCGGCAAGTCGGAGATCAAGGCGATGGCGTTGCAGGACGCCGACCTCTCGCTCCTGAAAGGCTACATCGAGGGGCTGTGAAGCAAAGGAAACGGCTAAAGCGCCGTCCCTTCCGCGCACGCACCGGCGGACTGGACAGCGACGTTTACCTCGCCGCCGATGCATCCGGCAGGAACAAGCACGGATCCAAGGACGGCCTCGGCTGCCATACCGGACCCTTCGTTTCCGGTTTGCGGTCCGGCGCGGACACTTCCGGAGCCGGCAAGAGTCCGTTTGCGATCACCGGGAGGGGCGCGCATGGTCCGAGTTGTCGCAACGTCAAGTCGGTCCCGTCCGCCTCTCCGTCGTTGAAGGCGGGGAGGTTTGGAGGTTGCGTGCCGGGTGGTCGATCGGGTTCTATCCGGCGTCCGTGACGGGGCTCCTGTCCGTGGATTCTGTGCCGAAAACGATGAAACCTGCTTCCCGCCGTTGGCTGCGCTTCTGCGCGGTGCTGCTCGCCTGCCTGCAATACGCCGCCACCGCGCAGGAGGCCGAGAGACCGGTCGTCCCTCCGGTCGGCGCGATCACCATCAAGCACGTCGGCCCTCCGGCGGTCAGCGACGACCTGATCCGCGGCAACATCCGGGTCAAGGTGGGGGATCCGTTCAGCCAGGTCAGCATCGACGACGATGTGCGGAACCTCTACGGCACGGGCTTCTTCTACAACGTCCGCGTCGGCCAGGAGCCGTCGGACAAGGGCCTGGGCCTGACCTACGTCGTGCAGGGCAAGCCGGTGCTCACCGAGATCCGGTTCACCGGCAACACGAAGTACAGCGTCAACAAACTCCGGAAGAAGGTCACCTCCAAGGCCGGCGAGCCGTTGGACGAGCGCAAGCTCTTCAACGACGCGCAGGAGATCCTGAAGATGTACCAGAAGTCCGGTCTGCAGAAGACCAAGGTCGAGTACAAGCCGAGCATCAACGAGAACCTCGGCAAGGGCACCGTCACCTTCGAGATCACCGAGGCCCCGAAGGTCCGGATCACCGACGTCGTCTTCGAGAACGCGACCGCCTTCAAGCAATCCAAGCTGCGCAAGACCATCAAGACCCGGCGCCATTGGATGTTCTCGTGGCTCACCGGCAGCGGCAAGCTCAAGGACGAGCAGTTCGAGGAGGACAAGGACAAGCTGCAGGAGTTCTACGCCGAGAAAGGCTACATCGACTTCGAGCTGAAGGACGTGCGGTTCGATTACGCGAAGACCAACCGCATGGTCGTGCGCCTGGACGTCAACGAAGGCGGCCAGTACAAGGTCGGCAGCGTCGATTTCAAGGGCAACGAGCTCTTCAAGGGCGACGAGATCATCGCCAATCTCCGCTCCAAGGACGGCGAGAAGAACCACCGCGGCCTCCAGCTCAAGCCCGGGACGGTCTTCACGCCGAAACGCCTGCAGAAGGACGTCGAGGCCATCGAAGATTTCTACGGCGGCATGGGCTACATCGACGCCCGGGCCAACCCGCAGAAGATCGCCAACATCGAGAAGACCGCGATCGACCTCCGCTACAGCGTCACCGAGGGCGACAAGTCCTACATCGAGCGCATCGACATCAAGGGCAACACCAAGACCAAGGACAAGGTCATCCGCCGCGAGCTGGCCATCACCCCGGGCGAGCCGTTCGACATGGTCCGCGTCAAGGTCAGCAAGGCCCGCCTTGAGCAGATGCAGTACTTCGAGAAGGTCGACACCAAGCCCGAGGAGACGCAGATCAACAACCGGAAGAACCTCGTCATCGGCGTCGAGGAGAAGAACACCGGCAACATCGCGGTCGGCGCCGGCTTCAGCTCGGTCGACAGCGTCGTCGGCTTCGTCGAGGTCACGCAGGGCAACTTCGACCTCTTCAACCCGCCCTACTTCACCGGCGGCGGCCAGAAGGCCCGCATCCGCGCCCAGTACGGTTCGCGGCGCCAGGACTACATCATCGGCTTCACCGAGCCCTGGTTCCTCGGACGCAGGCTGCGCCTCGACACCGAGCTGTACTACCGGCAGCTCAACTACCTTTCCGACAACTACGAGCAGACCCAGGCGGGCGGGCGCGTCGGCCTGACCAAGCAGCTGCCGTTCAACCTCGCGGCCGGCGTCAACTACACGCTGGAGAACATCGGCATCAAGTTCTCCGATTCGTACAAGGCCCAGTACCCGCAGACCATCACGACGACGACCTACAGCACCAACTCGCTGGTCGTCCCGCCCGTCATCACGTCCGCGACGAACACCGTCGCCGGGCCGCAGCCGCAGCTGCTGCAGGAAGAAGGCGACCGGCTGGTCTCGCGCCTCGGATGGACCCTCTCCTACGACACGCGCAACAGCGCGCTCCTCCCGACCCGCGGCCAGCGCCTCGAGTTCGTGCCCGAGATCGCCGGCGGTCCGCTCGGCGGTGACGTCGACATCTACAAGCTGGAGATCCGCGCCGCACAGTACTGGACGCCCCAGCGCCTCGCGTCGCCGTCCAGCATCTGGCAGGACATCCTCGAAGGCCACGTGCTCGAGCTCACCGGCCGCGTGGGCGTCGTGGACGCCTACGGCAACGGCGACCGCGGCAACAAGGGCCGTGTGCCGTTGTTCGACCGGAACTATCTGGGCGGCCTCTATTCCCTGCGCGGCTACAAATACCGCAAGATCGGCCCGGTCGACGAGCTGACCGGCGAGCCTTTGGGCGGCAAGACCTATTGGTTCGGGTCCGCGGAATACAGCATCCCCATCATTGAACGTCTGCGCTTCGCTTTGTTCTATGATGCCGGCATGGTCTTCTCCGACGCCTACAGCTTCAAACCGTACCAGTATGCCGACGGCTCCACCACCGGCGCCTATGCGGACAACTTCGGCTTCGGCGTCCGGCTCAACCTGCCCATCGGCCCGCTCCGGCTCGACTACGGCATCCCCATCACCCACGACAAGTACTCGGGCAGCGGCGGCCGTTTCCAATTCGGCGTTGGCTACACCCGCGATTTCTGAGATTTTCCCTCCCTGTTTTTGAACTGAACATGAAACGAACCCTGACCCAGCTCCTCGCGCTCGTCTGCGGCGCCCTCATCGCCTCCTCAACGGCCCACGCCCAAACCAAGATCGCGGTCGTGGACCTCAAGAAGGTGTTCGACGGCTTCTGGCGCACCAAGCAGGCCGACGTGCAGCTCAAGGAGCGCGCCGCGGACTTCGAGAAGGCCCGTCTCGGCCTGATCGAGGACTACAAGAAGGCGAACGAGGACTTCAAGAAGCTCATCGAGTCCGCCAACGACCAGGCCGTCTCGGCCGACGAGCGCGACAAGCGCAAGAAGGACGTCGAGAAGAAGACGAACGACCTCCGCGAGCAGGAGAACGGCATCCGCAACTTCGACAACACCTCGCGCCAATCCCTCGGCGAACAACAGCTCCGCATGCGCGAGAGCGTGCTTCGCGACATCCGCGGGGTCGTCGAGGAGAAATCGCGCGCCGCCGGGTACCAGGTCGTGCTCGACACCGCCGCGACCAGCGCCAACCAGACCCCGATCGTGCTGTTCACGACCCTGCTCGGCACCGAGAACGACATCTCCGACGCCGTCCTGAAGCAGCTCAACGCGAACGCACCGCCCGAAGGCGCCAAGGCCGAGGACAAGAAGGAAGAAAAGAAGGACGACAAGAAGAAGTGAACCGGTCGTCCCCGGCTCCCGACAGGCGCGGACCTAAGTCCGCGCCATTTTTCGTGCCCGCTACCCGCCACCGCACCAT
>CANGMH010000361.1 GCA_947454005.1 Verrucomicrobiota bacterium | reverse complement strand
CTCCGCCTCGCCGGCGACCTGGAACCAGGAGGCGTCCATGGCTCAGTGCAGCTCGAAGATTGCCTCGACCTCGACCGCGATGTTGCCGGGCAACGGCCCCATGCCCACCGCGCTGCGGGCGCCGATGCCGTCGTCCGGTCCGAAGACCTCGGCCATCAGCTCGCTGAACCCGTTGATCACCTTGGGATGCTCGTAGAAGTCCGGCGCGGAGTTCACCATGCCCAGGGTCTTCACGATCCGCTTCACGCGGTCGAGCGAACCGAGCTGACCGCGGATGTTCGCGAGCATCGCGAGGCCGACCTGGCGCGCCGCCGCTTTGCCCGCCGCCAGGTCGAGGTCCTTCCCGACGACGCCGGTGATGAGCGAGCCGTCGAGCCGCACCGGGCCGTGGCCCGAGACGTAGGCGATGTTCCCGACGACGACCAACGGCTTGTAGACCGCGATCGGCTTCGGCGCGATGGGGAGTTCCAGCTTGAGTTCGAAAAGACGGGATTCAGCGCTCATGATGTGGCAGGCCGATGAGACACGCCCCGAGGTGGGCCGTCGAGCAGTCGTGTGATAGCCTCGGCCATGCCCTCCCGGAGCCGATCGAGACCGACCGACCGCCTGCGCGTCGCCGCCGTGCAGATGAAGTTCGCCCCGACCCTCGCGGGCAACCTGGCGCACATCGATGCCGCGCTCCGGTCGGCCGCGCGGCGCGGCGCGGACGCCGTGTTGTTCCCGGAAAGCGCCACCACCGGCTACGCCTGCGACTTCGGCGCGCTGGACCGGAGCGAACTCCGCGCAGCGCTCCAGCACGTCGGCGATTCGGCCGCGCGCCATCGGATCAACGTCCTCATCGGCTCGCCGGTCTTTCGCGGACGCTCCCTGCTGAACTGCCTCGTGGTCTTCGACCGCTCCGGCCGCGAGACCTACCGCTACGCGAAGTGCCACCTGACCGCAGCGGACCAGCAGTGGTTCACGCCGGGCGACGCCGTCGCGCTCTTCGAGGTCGAGGGCATCCCCGCCACCGCCATCATCTGCCACGAACGGCGCTATCCGGAGATGGTCCGGCTCGGCGTGATGGCCGGCGCCCGGATCCTCTTCCATCCCAACGCGGGCATGGACCCGCTCGCCGTCTCGCGCCGGAAACGAGGCGGCCGCGACGGCATCGCCGTGCGCGCCTTCGAGAACGCGGTGCCGTACGTCTTTGCAAACTCCGTCGGTCCGCAAGGCAAGGGACGCTGGTCGGCGGGCGACTCCAAGATCGTCGCCGCCGACGGCACCGTGCTCCGTCTCGCCGACAACGCGGAGGCATCGGTCATCGTCGCCGACCTCGACCTAGGACAGGCGACCGGCCGATACGCCGTCGAAGCGCTCACGACGCCGCGCTTCCTCGCCGCCTCGTGGAAGCGGATGGTCGCGTTGGTGCGACGTCAGGCGAAGCGCGGCGGTCCGGGATAGGGTGTGATCAGAAGCGGCGGTCAGGTTGGCGGATGGAGCGCAGGCCGACAGGATGCACGATCTAGACGTCCGGAGGCGGGACTCTCGACGACGCGGGAAGAATCCACGGACGGGCGGCAGCCCGTCCCCACCATCGTGGGTAGGGTCCGCGCTGCCGCGCGACCCCATCTGTCCAGCCAAGGACCTCCATGGGTAGGAAGCAGCCGCCGACCTCCTCGGGCTCGCCTACCGCGATCTTCCCTCATGCCACCTCGACTGACCGCCACTTCTGATCGCACCCTCCGGCATAGCCGTCATTGGCCACTCCCGAAGCCCGTGGTAGCTTGCCACCCATGGCATTCGAGTCCTTCCGCGACTGGGTCGACCAGCTCGACCGCGCCGGCGAACTGCGGCGCATCACCCAGCCGGTCGCGACCGAGCTGGAGATCACCGAGCTGGCCGACCGCGAGATGAAGCAGCCCGGCGGCGGCAAGGCGCTGCTCATCGAGAAGCCGACCATCAACGGCGTCGTCTCGCCCTTCCCCGTCGCCATCAACACGCTCGGCTCGCACAAGCGCATGGCCATGAGCATGGGCGCAGAGTCCGTGGACGCCGTCGCCAAGGAGCTCGGAGCGCTGATGAAGGCCAAGCCGCCGACCTCGTTGCGCGAGACCATGCGGCTCCTGTCCCTCGCCCTGGACCTGCGCCACGCAAGACCTAAGACGGTGCGGTCCGGTCCGTGCAAGGACGTCATCCATCGGTACGACGCCCCGTCCACCCGGACCGGGCCGTGGCCCGCCGCGCCCGATTGGCAGAAAGGCACCTCCCCGACCCCGCCCACGCTCGCCGACCTGCCCATCCTCAAGTGCTGGCCGCTCGACGGCGGCCGTTTCATCACCCTGCCCTGCGTCGTCACCCGCGATCCCGACACCGGCGACCGCAACCTCGGCATGTACCGCGTGCAGGTCTACGACAACCGCACCACCGGAATGCACTGGCAGCTCCAGAAGGTCGCCGCGCGGCACGGACGCCGCTACTACGAGAAGGGCGAGCGCATGCCCGTCGCCATCTTCCTCGGCGGCGATCCGATGTTCCCCTTCGCCGCCACCGCGCCCATGCCCGATGGCTTGGATGAATTCCTTCTCGCCGGTTACCTGCGCAAGAAGTCCATCGAGCTGGTGAAGTGCGAGACCAACGACCTGGAGGTCCCCGCCAACGCCGACTTCGTGATCGAGGGCTACATCGACCCCAAGGAACCGCTGCGCGACGAAGGGCCATTCGGCGACCACACCGGCTACTACACCCTGCCCGAGCCGTATCCCGTCTTCCACGTCACCGCCATCACCCACCGCAAGGACGCCGTCTATCCCGCCACCATCGTAGGCATCCCGCCGATGGAGGACTTCTACATCGGCGGCGCGTCGGTGAAGCTCTTTCTTCCCATCTTCCAGATGAACTTCCCGGAGATCGTGGACATCGCGCTGCCGGCCGAGGGCGTCTTCCACAACCTCGTCTTCGTGAGCATCAAGAAGACCTACCCCATGCAGGCCTACAAGATCATGCACGGCCTCTGGGGCATGGGGCAGATGATGTTCAGCAAGTACATCGTGGTGGTGGACGCCGAGGTGGACGTGCACAACACCAGCGAGGTGCTGTTCCATCTCACCGCCAACACCGACCCGCAGCGCGACAGCGTCTTCACCAAGGGCCCGTCCGACGTGCTCGACCACGCGACCAGCGAGATCGCCATCGGCAGCAAGCTCGGCATCGACGCGACGAAGAAGCTCCCGGGCGAAGGCTTCAAGCGCGCCTGGCCGCCGCTGATCCAGATGGATGCGGCGGTGAAGGCGAAGGTGGAACAGATCTTCGGGACCGTGCGTTGACTTGTGGCCGGCAGGCATCATGATGCCTTCATGAGGACCACGTTGACGCTTGACCCCGACATCGCAGCCAAAGCGAGAAGGGGCGCGGCCCAGTTGCACAAGCCCTTCAAGGAAGTGATCAACGCCGCTCTGCGCGTGGGCCTGGATGAGATCCTGGCACCGCCTGCCGCGAAACCTTACCGCACCGAGCCGCGACCGCTGGGCCTGCGCCGGGGCTTCAGCTATGACAACATCTCCGAACTGATCGCCGCCGCTGAAGGCGAGGACCACCCATGATGCTCGTGGATGCGAATCTTCTCCTCTACGCCGAGGACAGCCATTCGGAGCACCATGAAGCCGCGCGGGTCTGGTGGGATGGCCAGCTCAGCGGCTCGGATCCGGTGGGTCTGTGCTGGCCGGTGCTGAATGCATTCATCCGCATCGGCACCAATCCGCGCCTCCACCAGCGTCCGCTCACGCTCAAAGAAGCCACCGAACGCGTGGAGAGCTGGTTCAACCAGTCCTGCGTGCGCGTCTTGCAGCCGACGGACCAGCATTGGAGCATCTTCCAACAGATGCTTCGAAGCGGGAACGCGGTGGGCAACTTGGTCTCCGACGCGCACCTGGCCGCGCTGGCCGTGGAGCACAACTGCGTGCTCTACTCGACCGACGCCGATTTCTCGCGCTTCCGCGGACTCAAGTGGAAGAACCCCATCGCGCGTTGAGGCCAGCCATGCCGCGCACCAATGAGATCGACAGCGGCCGCAGACTCAGCATCGACGCGACGAACAAGATGGCCGGCGAAGGCTTCAAGCGCGCCTGGCCGCCGCCGATCGAGATAAATCAAGCGGTGAAGGCGCAAGTAGAAAAGCTGATCGGTTCAACAAAAGAGGAGGTTTAAGCCGTGAACAATATTGAAATCCAAAAGCACTTCTATCGGCCAATTTGCACCGAACCGGAGATTAATCGCATATTTGAGGTGCGGAATACAGATGACTATTTGCTGAGACTTAGGGCCGACACGGCTGTTGACCACATGAGGCTCTTTCGAGTTTTGAGAAACCGCTGCCTTCGAAATCCGGACAACTGGTCACTAACGAGCTCTTTCGACCACAGCGCGTTCTCAGAATACGTCAACCGACTGCCTCAGCGGGAAAAGGATATGTGTTCTGGAATTACTGCCGGGTTTGTGTTCT
>CANGMH010000360.1 GCA_947454005.1 Verrucomicrobiota bacterium | reverse complement strand
GCCTGCTGGGCGAAGGCGCACGGGATGGAGCTCATGGTGCAGGACCTCACGAACCCGATGTTGGCGATGGTGCCGCACGCTCTGCTCGCGGCCCACGTCGGCACCATCGCCGGCGTCGAGACCAACGCGATGCAGTTCTATCCGGCCGCCAGCGGACCCGAGGCGGCGGTCCATCCGGGGCTGTACCGGCGCCGCGGCGGGGAGGTGGACCTGGGAAGCCTGCTCGGACCCGGCTTCGGATACCGCTTGGCGGAGATGGTCCGCGAGCTGCCGGCGGCCGCCGCGTCGTGCGGGACCTGAGCCGACGGGCCCGGTTCCATGCCGGTGCGCCCCGCGTCACCTGACGCCGAGGCGCGCGAGCTGGTCCCGATGGCTGCGGCTGAGCGTGAGCTTCGTGCCGTTCTTCAGCGTCACCGAGTATTCGCCGTGGAAGAGCGGCTGCAGCTCCTTCACGCGGTCGGTGTTCACGATCGAGGTGCGGCTGATGCGGACGAATCTGTCCGCCGGCAGCCGGGATTCCATCGAACCCATCGTCTCGCGCAGCAGGTGGCTGTGCTCGCCGACGTGGAGCTCCACGTAGTTGTCGGCCGAGCCGACCCAATCGATGTCGGTCACCGCCACGAAGCTCACCTTGTTGCCGGTCTTCACCGGGATCCGCTCCGGTGTCCTGGGCGCGGCCGGTGGCGGTTGCAGCTGCGCGATCATCGCGGTGAGCTGAGCCGAAAGTTCGTCCGGGCGGGCCGTCCGGAGGCGGGCGACGGCGCGCTGGAGGGCCTTCTGGAAACGTTCGCGATCGAAGGGCTTCAGCAGGTAGTCCACCGCGTGGACCTCGAACGCTTCCAGCGCGAACTGGTCGTGCGCGGTGACGAAGACCACCGCCGGCGGCACGTCCGCGCCGAGCCGCTCGAGCACGCCGAAGCCGGTCAGGCCCGGCATCTGCACATCGAGGAACACCAGATCGGGACGATGCGTCCGGATCGCGTCGACCGCCGATCCGCCGTCCGATGCCTCCCCGACCAGAGTCACGCCGGTCTCCCTCGACAGGAGGCCCCGGAGCCGTTCGCGACCGAGCGGCTCGTCGTCCACGAGCATCACGCGCACTTCGGATACCTTCATCGCGCCGGACGCTACCGGACGGATCGGGCGGATGCCACTTCCGGCATGGCAGGCCGCGGGCCCGACGGGGCGGAACGCTTCCAGGCAGGGGCGGATCCCCGGGAATCTCCGGAGCGCGATCGTTTCTTGACCCGGCGAAGATCGCCCGGACACTTCCCCGAGCCGTTCGAACCCGAACCCTACCGGACATGCTTCGCTTTGCCCGTCCCCGATGCCCCCATTGTGGCAAGCGGGTACCCGCGACTTCGTCGCTCTGCCCGTCCTGCCGCCGATGGTTGTATGCGAATCCCGAATGGCAGGCGCGGCTCCGGTGGAGATGGTTCGGGTTTCTCTTGGCCGGTGGTCTTGTCGCGGCGTGCTTCGTCTCGTGGTGGATGCGATGACCTGGCCTGGACGGGGCCCGAAGGCCCTCGCGATCGCGGATCCTTCCTGCCGATAAGCCCCGGCGTTCTCTGACCGGTTGACTTCCTTCGATCCGCGGCGGTCTCCTTCCGCCGATGAGCTTCCCCGCGAACACCGTCACCATCCAACCCCACTTCAAGGCGCATCCCGGCAAGACCGAGGCGTTCCGCGCCCTGACCCGCGCGTTCGTCGCGAAGACGACGCCGGAGACGCTCAACCTCTTCTACGATTTCACCTCGAACGGCGACGAGTTCTTCTGCCGCGAGGGCTACATCGGCGCGGAGGGCGCGCTCGCGCACCTGCAGAACGTCGGAGCGCTCGTCGACGAGGCGTTGAAGATCGCCGACCTCACCCGCCTCGAGATCCACGGCCCGGCCGAGGAGCTGGAGAAGCTCAAGGGCCCTCTCGCCGCGATGTCGCCGGCGTGGTTCGTCCTCGAGTGCCGCGTCGAACGTTGAGCCCGCGGCCATCGGCCCGGTTCACCAATCGGTCGGCCGGTAGTCCTTGAGGAACTTGCCCCAGATGTGCTCGCCCGTGTTGAAGCCGGCGATGATGGGGTCAACGATGCGGGCGGCGCCGTCCACGATGTCGAGCGGCGGATGGAAGCGGTGCTCCTCGACCTTGCGCGTGGCGATCGACACCGGGTCCTCGTCGGTCACCCAGCCGGTGTCCACCGCGTTCATGTGGATGCCGTCCGCGTGGTAATCCGCGGCGGCGGTGCGTGTCATCATGTTGAGCGCGGCCTTGGCCATGTTGGTGTGCGGATGCCGCGTCGTCTTGAACTTGCGGTAGAACTGCCCCTCGACCGCGGAGACGTTGACGATGTGCTTGTCGCGCCCCGGCGTCCGCAGCATCAGCGGCTTCAACCGCGCGTTCAGCACGAACGGCGCGACCGCGTTGACCAGCTGCACCTCGAGCAGCTCGGCGGTCGGCACCTCGTCCATCAGCAGGCGCCAGGAGTTCCGCTCGCGGAGGTCGACCTGCTGCAGGTCCTGGTCGAGCCGGCCTTCCGGGAAGAGGTCCTTCTGCGCGGCCAGCTCGCCCGGCAGCAGCGGCACCTGCGAGAGCGCCGCGGCGTGGGTGAGGCCGGCGACCTCCGACAGGCGGCGCTCCAGCACGGCCGGACGCGCGTCGCCCTCGGGCAGCATGTGGTAGCCGCGGAGGCCTTCGTAGGCGCCGAGCAGCTTGCGGGCGGATGCCGACAGGTCGTCCGCCGCCGCGGTCTCGCCGGCCATCATGTGCGCGTAGAAATCGGGCGGACGCCGCACGGTCTGGCAGGCGTTGTTGACGATGAAATCGAGCCTGTCGCGCGTCGCCAGCAGATGCCGGCAGAAGGCTTCGACGCTCGGCGTGTGCCGCAGGTCGAGGCCGAAGATCTCCAGCCGGTGCCCCCAGTCGGCGAAATCGGGTTCCGCGGCGTAGCGCGCCGCCGAATCGCGCGGGAACCGCGTGCTCACGATCAGCTGCGCGCCGGCCCGGAGGAGCTTGATGCCCGCCTGGTAGCCGATCTTCACGCGCCCGCCGGTCAGCAGCGCGACCCGTCCCCGCAGGTCTGCCGTCTCGGTGCGCTTGCGGAAGTTCAGCTCCGCGCAGGCCGGACAGAGCTGGTCGTAGAACGCATGGATGACCGAGTAATCTTGTTTACAGATGTAACAATTCTGCGGCTCGACGACCTCGCGGAACTCCGGGTCGTCCACGACCTCGCGCGGCTCGTGGCCGGGCGGCGGCGGGAGGTTCGGCGTGGTGAACACCGTCTGGCGGCGGAGCTTCCGGATGCCGGTCCCGGCGAGCACCGATTCGTCCCGCTTCAGCTTGTCGGCCTTGCGGATCCGCTGCGTGGCCTTCACCAGACGCCGCCGCTCGCCCACGTCCGGACAGAACACCTGGCCCGCGGCCTGGAGCAGGCGCGTGCGCTCCTCCGGAGAGCATCCGGCGAGCAAGGCCCGGTCCTGCGCGACGGATTCCAGCAGCTCCGCGGCGGCGCGGAGACGATCGGCGAACGGGACCTGGCCCGCATCCATGGACGGTGACGACGACATCAGTGGGGCCAGTCATCGCAGCCGTGCCGGGGCGACGACCAGCCAGAAACGCGGCGGGACCGCGTCGGGGATGCCGGGCCTGTCAGCTGCGCTGCAGGCGGATCTCGACCTCGCGCTCGACGTAGGTCCACTCCAGCGAACCGCGCAGGCGGTCCAGAAGGAGATCGAACGCCGTCACGTCCTCAAGGCCGAGCTCGAACCAGGTGACGAAATCGAACGGCTCCGGGCGGGAGAGGTCCCGGCAATGATGGAGCCGGCGCGTGATGGTCGGCGACAGCTCCAGTCCGTTCCGCGTGTGGCCCGATCGCTCTTCGAAGATGCCGCGGCGCTCGTCCTGCGTGAGGCCCCACCAGCGGTCGTTCTTCTTGATGGGGATGAGCACCGCGAGCGCGTGAGGCGGCCGGGCCGGCCCTTGTTGTGCCGCTACCAACAGATCTTTTTCCGGACGGGTGACGTAGCGTTCGTTGCTCGTCGCACCGCGCAGCACCCAGCCGTCGGACCACGGCGGCGCCGCGATATCGCCGGGCGCGACGTCGATGCGCTCGACGGGGGGCAGCCCTTCGCCGGCGATGACGCGCGACCCGGTCACCTTCCAAGCACCGTCGCGGCCGCCGATGAACGAGAAGAGCCGTGGATTTGGGACCAGATTCATGGTTCGGGCGGAGCTCCGGCGAGGGCCGTGCAGGCGGAGGATCGGCGTCCTCCCAGGATCGCGCACCCGGCATCGCTGATCGCTACGGTTGGAGCATCCCGGCCGGGCGCGGGCCTTGGCAAGGTCCGATGTCGTCCGAGGGCGAGCAGAAGGGACACGGCGAGGCGACCATCCGTCGGGCAGCGGGACGGACCCGCGCTCCGACCACCGCTCAAGGGCGGTTCGTCGTCGCGGCTCCGATGGATCTCCCGCCGAGCACCTTGGCTTCGAGGGCGAAGCTGAGG
>CANGMH010000359.1 GCA_947454005.1 Verrucomicrobiota bacterium | reverse complement strand
TGCCGGGCCCGCGTCAAAAAACACGAAATGACATGCCAAAGTTGTGAACGGTGGATGGATGACCATCCGGATCGGGAGCACGCCCGGAAATGGCGTCGCCGCGCGACGATAGGAGCGGCATTGTTCTTCAGCGCGATCCTTGTGATCTGGCTATCGACCCGGAGGTGAAGCCGGCGCGGACCGCGGACCGGGCGACGGCATCCGCCCATGGCGCCCTGCCTCCGACGCATCACGCCTATTTCGAGATGCCGCGCTCGCTGCCGCGGATGAACGCGACCAGGTGGGCCATCTCCGGCGATGGGGGGAGCTCCGCCTCGATCTTCACCAACGCGTTCGAGATCGTCAGCCCTTCGCGGAACAGGACTTTGTAGGCCTGGGTCAGCGCCTTGACGACCTCGGGAGCGAACCCGTTCCGCTCCAGGCCGACCTTGTTGATGAAGCGCGTCTCGGCGGGATTTCCGTCGCCCATCATGAACGGCGGGATGTCCTGCACGACCTTGGCGCAGCCGCCGATCATCGAGAACTTGCCGATGCGGCAGAACTGGTGGACCGCCGCCAGTCCGCCGATGATGGCGTGGTCCTCGACCGTCACGTGCCCGGCGAGCGTGGCGACGTTCGACATGATGATGTGGCTGCCGAGCTGGACGTCGTGGGCCAGGTGGACGTAGGCGAGGAAGTGGTTGTGCGATCCGACGCGCGTGGCGTCGCCGTCCTGGGTGGCGCTGTGGACGGTGACGTGCTCGCGGAAGACGTTGTGGTCGCCGATCTCGGTGCGGGTGATCCCGCCCTTCCACTTCAGGTCCTGCGTCTTCAGGCCGATGCAAGCGAAGGGGAACAGCTCGTTGTTCGCGCCCAGGGTCGTGCGGCCGTCGACGACCACATGGGAATGGAGCCGGCAACGCGGCCCGAGCACGACGTGCTCGCCGACGACGCAGTACGGGCCGACCTCGCAACCTTCGCCGAGCTGGGCGGAGGGGTGGACCACGGCGGAGGGATGGATCATGGGAACGGAGAACTAAGAACGGGGAACGGCGCGTTGTGGGGAGGTGCGGGCCGTCTTCTTGGAGGCCACCATGATGGCGGTGAGTTGGTTTGCTTCTCCATGGAGACGGATGTGCGCCGCATCGTTCTCCAGCCCAAGTTCGCCGAGGATCTCCAACAAATAGGCGGACTCGTCGGCTTCCTCTTCGACGATGGAAAGCTTGTGGATGAAATCGGCGGGCGATCTTGAGCGACGCGCGGCCCGATAGTTCGCGCCGACGGAACCGCCGCTGCGCCCCAACTGGCCGCGCACCACCTGGAACTCCGCCTTGGCGGGCAATCGAGCACAGAAGCGCAGCACCGACACCGCGAACTGCTTGGTCCTATCTGCCAGGTCGTCCATCGGACAGTGATCTTCGTTTGGCTCTGGTGCACGCCGTTCGCAGTTCCTCGTTCGCTGTCTCCGTTCAGCGGTTGAAGAACATGCAGGTGACGACCGCTTCGCTCACGACCTCGCCGTCCACGAGGCAGGTGCCCTTGGCGCGGCCGATCTTGCCGCGCGATTTGGTGAGCTCGACCTCGATGACCAGCGAATCGCCGGGATGGACCGGCTTGCGCCATTTCACGTCCTCGGCGGACATGAAATAGGCCAGTTTCCCGGCGTTCTCGGCCTGGCGCATCATGAGGATGCCGGCGACCTGCGCGATCGCCTCGAGCTGGAGCACGCCGGGCATGATGGGATGCCCGGGGAAATGGCCGGCGAAGTACGGCTCGCCGATGCTCACCTGCTTGAGGGCGGTGATCTTGTTGCCGTCGATCTTGAGCACGCGGTCGACCATCAGGAACGGCGGACGATGCGGCAGGAGCCTCATCACCTCGTTGACGTCGAGGGTCGCGCCGTCGCGGACGGAGCCTTCTGCGGGTTCGGGGGTCGTGGTCACGGTGGCGGCGTTCGCGGGGCGTCGTTCGGCGGGTTTGTCGGAGGATTTCTCGGCGGCAGGAGCGGGGGGAGGCGAGAAGGTGCGGGCCTGTTCCAGCGGCTTCTGCATCTGCGCCACGATGGCCTTGGCCAGCTCGGTGTTGGCGTGGTGGCTCGGTTTCACGGCCACGACATGGCCATGGACGGGGTGTCCGACGAGCGAGAGGTCGCCGACGATGTCGAGGATCTTGTGCCGCACGAATTCCTCCGCGTAGCGCAGCGGCTCGTTGGTGAGCACGGCGTCCTCGCGGATGACGATGGCGTTCTCCAGGCTGCCGCCCTTGATCAGGCCGTTGCGGATGAGGAACTCGATCTCCTCATAGAAGCAGAACGTGCGGGCGTGGCTCAGCTCCTTCTCCCACGACTCGGGCGTGACCTCGAGCGAGTGGAACTGGGTGAAGCGGCCGCCCTTGTCCGCGCTGGTGCAGGTGACCTTGAAGCCGTTGTGCGGGAAGATGGCCATCTGCGTCTCGCCGAGGGTGAGCTCGATCGGCGCGGTCACCTTGTAAGGGGCCACCGGGTCCGGCTGGGCGACGAGGCCCGCCTCGCGGATCATCCGGGCGAACTCGCGGGCGCTGCCGTCGGCGATGGGCGGCTCGTTGGCGTCGATCTCGATGACGGCGTTGTGGACACCGGCGCCGGCGAAGGCGGCGAGCACGTGCTCGACGGTGTGGATCTTCACCCCGCCCTTGCTCAGCGTGGTCGAACGCTGGGTGTCGGTGACGAACTCGGCGCGGGCCTCGATCTCCGGCCTGCCGTCGAGGTCGGTCCTTCGGAAGCGCAGCCCGCTGTCGGGCGGCGCGGGCAGGAAACCCATGCTCACCCGGTTGCCTGAATGCAGGCCGATGCCGGCATAGGACACGGGTTGGCGGAGCGTTTGTTGCGACGGCACCCGCGTCTTGTAACGGATCCGCGGAGGGCGAGGCAACCATCGGCTCATTCCGTTCCTCGGACGCCGGTCGGGATCCCGTGGCCGGTCCGCTGGACGGAACCGTTCCGGAGCGGGGTCGCTTCGCCGGCCGGCACGCGCCCGACCGCCATCACCCAGGGGGATATGCCGCGCACGACCCGCTGCGCCGACAACTTTCCCGTGCCTTGGAACTGCGTTTGGCTCTAAATCGGCGCTTCGCAAATCGTATGAGTTCAATCGTCCAAGCGTGGCCGGGCATCATCCGCCACTATGCCCAGTTCCTGCCGGTCGACGCGTCGACGCCGGTCGTCACCTTGCTGGAGGGCAACACGCCGTTGATCCCGGTGCCCAATTTCGTCGCCGCCATCGGCGGCAAGTTCGACCTCTACCTGAAGTACGAGGCGCTCAACCCCACCTGCTCGTTCAAGGACCGCGGCATGACCATGGCCGTCACCAAGGCCAAGGAACGCGGCGCCAAGGTCGTTGTCTGCGCCAGCACCGGGAACACCAGCGCCGCCGCCGCCGCCTACGCCGCGCGGGCCGGGTTGCGCTGCGTCGTGCTCCTGCCCAAGGGCAAGATCGCCCTCGGCAAGATGGCCCAGGCGCTGATGTACGGCGCCACGACCATCGCCATCGACGGCAACTTCGACGACGCGCTGCGGATCGTCCGCGAGCTCGGCGAGACGGGCCTGGTCGAGGTGGTGAACAGCATCAACCCGGTCCGCATCGAGGGCCAGAAGACGGCGGCCTTCGAGATCTGCGACGTGCTCGGCGACGCGCCGGACTACCATTTCCTGCCGGTCGGCAACGCGGGCAACATCACCGCCTACTGGAAGGGCTTCCGCGAGTACCATGCCGCCGGACGCTGCGACACGCTGCCGCGCATGATGGGCTGGCAGGCCGCCGGCGCCGCACCGATCGTCCTCGGGCATCCGGTCGAGCACCCGGAGACGGTGGCCACGGCCATCCGCATCGGGAACCCGGCGAGCTGGGAAGGCGCGACCCAGGCGGCGAAGGATTCGTCGGGCTCGATCCGCAGCGTCACCGACGAGGAGATCCTCCACGCCTACAAGCTGCTGGCCCGCACCGAGGGCGTGATGGTCGAGCCCGCGTGCGCGGCGCCGTTGGCCGGGCTCATCCAGTGCGTCCGCGCCGGCGAGATCCCGGCCGGCAGCCTGATCACCGCGACGATGACGGGCCACGGCCTCAAGGACCCGGACACGGCCATCCGGGTCGCCGGCACCGAACCGATCAGCGTGCCGACCGACCGCGCGGCGGTGATGGCCGCGATGGGGTTGTGACCGGGCGCTGACGACGGATCGGCCGCAGCGGGGACGATCGCGACCAACGACACCAGGGAACCGGTGCGGACGCCGACCGCCGGCGGAGCGGCGCATGGCCGCTCTGAGCCATCCGTCAGACCGGATGGCCGGACGATGCCCCGCGGACAGCTTCGACCCAACCGCTCGGCAATAGATCCTCGATTCCCGCGGAAAACGGGGACCGTCCACCACGTGCCCTGCTCTTGCGAACATCCGCCTCCGGGCGGGCGACCAATCGAGTTAAGCATCGTCGGCGCCGTCGAGCGCCTACCCGTGGCCGCATGGACGGGATCCGGCGCGGC
>CANGMH010000358.1 GCA_947454005.1 Verrucomicrobiota bacterium | reverse complement strand
AGCGCCTTCGAGGTGCCGGTCTCGTTCGGCGTCCAGGTCGACAGGTCCGGGCTGGTGTAGCATTGCCCGTGGTCGGTGACCTGGACGTAGCCGCGGTCGGCGTGGAAGGCGATGCCGGCGATGTTGTTGCCGTGGGGCAACGGGTTCGACCAATGCCAACGGAGCGGAGCGGCCGCGGCGGCGAGCGAGAACAGGAGCGCGACGAGCGCGGCGGGCAGGCGGTTCATGCGATGCTCCCACCGTAGCGAGGGTCGGCGCCCGGGGCAACGGGATGTCCGGAACCGACGGGTCAACCCGGAGGGATCGCGGCGTCCGCCGCCGGCAACCGCAGGCAGAATTCCGTGCCGTCGGCTCCGGTGCGGACCAAGCCGAGCTCTGCGCCGAGATGGCGCGCCAGTTGTCCGCTCAGAGCGAGGCCGATCCCGGTGCCGCCGGCCTTGGTCGAAGTCACCGGCGTGAAGAGGGCCGCCTGCACGGCCGCCGGCAATCCCGGGCCTTGGTCGGTCACGGAGAAGGACGACCGTCCCTGCACGGACCGCATCGCCACCGAGACCTCGCGGCCGGCCGGCGTCGCCTGGACCGCGTTGACCGCGAGGTTCTCCAGGATGAGCAGCACGAGGTTCGCATCGCGGTTGGCGAGCATGACGCCGCCTTGGGCGGAGGACTTGAGCAGGACCTGCCGTTCCTCCGCGAGCGGCCCGACCTTGCGCGCGACCAGATGGAGCAGCTCATCGGTGCTGATCTCGTAGCCGGCGTCGCCGGAATCTTCGCGGAGCACGCGGACCACGTCGTCGATCATCGCCTTCATGCGGCGCGCCGTGGCGGCGGCATCGGTCCAGTCGCCTCCGCTCGCGCCGTCGCCGCGGCCGAGCACGAACTGCTGCAAGCCCGCGAGCGGGTTCCTCAGACCGTGGATCAGGTGCGACGCGACGGCGCCCACCGCGGAGGTCTTGGCGGCGAGCGCGAGCTCGTGGTTGGCCCTGAGGAGACGCCGGTTGGACCGGCCCAACCGATGGAAGGCCCATCCCAGCACGAGCGTCATCGCACCGCCGGCGAGGGCGAAGGCGGTCAGGGCCTGCTGGCGCAGATTGGCATCCAGCTCCGCGTACTCGGCCGCGAGGCCTTCGCCCCGGAGCAGGAACCGCGCGAAACCCGCGACCGCACCGGTCTCCGGATCCGGCACCGGCACGACCACTTCCAAGACCGGCACCGGCACCGAGGAAGCCGCCTCGGGATCGGACAAGACCGATTCCCCCGCGAGCACGGCGGCCGGTCGGAACCGGCTGCCGACCTTCGACCGTAGGGCGGCCGCGGCGAGCTCCGGATCGAGCAGCGTCTCGGCGGCAGTGGCCGGGAGCGCGGCGGTGAAACGGCTCTCCAGGTCGTAGAGCCCGACCGAGAGCACGCCCGGAAGCTGCGGCAGGCGGATCGTCTCGAGCACCGCGAGCAACGGATCCGCCGGGACGCCCTCGCCGGGAGCCGCGAGCTGTTGTCGGAGCAACGCCGACAGGAGCACGCCGTCGCGCCGGGCGAGCTGGTTCCGCAGCTCGGTCCGGAGCTGCCCCCGGGTCTGGATGATCGCGCCGGCCAGGAAGGCGAGCGCGAAGACGATCCCGGAGATCGATGCCCACGGGATGGACCGGAACGTCCCCGGACCGATGCCGGCGCCCCTATCACCAGGCCGGGTCATAGATCCCATTCCAATCCCGCCGAGACGGTCCGCGCCGAGTAGGTGTCGAAAGCGGAGTTCCCGAGCGAACGTTCCTCCGACAGGATGGCGACGCACTTGAGCTGCGGGCGAAGCCGGTATTCCAGCTTCGCCTCGGCGGTGACCTCGTCGCGGGCCCGCGCCCCGGATCCCGGCGCCGGCACCTGTTGCACCGCATAGGTGAAGCGGACGAACTTCCCGGTCAGCTTGGCGGTCCAGCGACCGGACTCGAACTGGACCTGCGCCGAAGCCGACAGCTTGTCGTGGTCGAAATAGCCTTGGCCGTTGTCCTCCACGCGCGTCGCCGAGCCCCGCAGAACGGTCCGCCAACGGCCCTTCGCGCCCCACGTGTGGCGCCAGATCCCTTCGATGGCGCGCGTCGCCAGTTCTTCGCGGGTGCCGGCGAGATAAGAGCCGTCCGCGGCGAGCAACGCCGAGTCGTCGTAGATCCGCAGGGACCCGACGAGCGCCATCTCCAAGGAGCACTTCGGCGCGTACAGGCGTCCGAGGGTGAGCTTCATCGAACGTTCATCCGAGCCGTCGAGCGGCTTGTTGAAATACTGCCGCGCGAACCCGACCTCGCCCTCGGCCCACCAACCGTCGCCGAGGGAACGACGCAAGCCGGGACGGATGCCGAGGGTGTGGCCGCTGGCCTGGACGTGGCCTTGCACCGGCGCGTTGGTGCCGCTGCCTTGCTCGGAGAGGTCGAAGACCTGGTCGGCGTACAGATGGTGGAGGGCGAGCGTCCCGGTCCAATCCGTCCACTCGTGCTTGATAAGTCCCTGGGTCGCGAAGGTCTGCTCCTTGCGCACGCTCGGAGCGCCGAAGAACCGCCGGTCGTCACCGGTGAAGAACAGGTAGCCGGAGTTGCCGTCCGACGGCAGCCGGAGGACCAGCAGGTCGGCCCCGAGCGCCATGAAGCCGGACGGCTCGCGGAAGCTCGGCGCGTAGGTCGGGTTGTCCGAGTGCCCGCCGCCGGACCGGAGGGTCAGCGACGTGTCCCATAGGAGGAACGGGCCCGGCTCCGTCATCGGGACGGACCTTTCGAAAGGCCCCGCGAAAAGGGCCCGGGCCGCCAAAGACGCTACCGCGATCGCGCGGAGAAGGAATCGACAGGAGGACATCGGTGCGGACGGACAAACCGGGCCAAGGAAAAGGCCGGCGACCCATAGGGGATCGCCGGCCGTCGTGTCAAACACTCCATCCGGCCGCCGTGCCGGATTGCCCGACGCAGGATCAGTTCCCGCCGCGGCGACCGTGGCCGGCACCCTCGGCGCCGGCATCTTTGACATTGCCGGCCTTGAGCTCGCCGACAAGTTCCTTCACGCGGTCGCGGATATCGGTGCGGAGCTGCTTGGTGTCGGCGAGGAACTGCTCTTTGTTGGCCTTCAGCTGCTCCTTGATCTTCTCCTTCTGGTCGGCCGTGGAGCCCTTGAGCGCGGCCGCGATGTCCTTCTGCTTGGCGACGAACGCCTCGCGCTGGACCTTGGCCGCCGCGATGAGCTCCTGGAGCTTGGCATCGTCCTTGAAGCGGTCCGGCACGCGGACGCCGATGTCGACCGGTTTGCCGGGGCCGCCTTCCGGCTTGCCCGCGACACCGGGATTCGCCGGCTTGTCATCGGCACGGACGGGGGTGAAAGCGGACAGGCCGGCGACGAGCGCGGCCAACAGCGTGAGTTTGTTGAGCTTCTTCATGACTGGGTCAGGTGTGATGTTTTCGTTCAAGCGGGACATCCCGTCCCACCGCTACGTTCTCCGAAGCGCGATGGATGCCAACCACGTGGTCCAGGTCGGCAACGCCGGAAACCCCTCATTTCCGCCCTTTCCAGCATCGCTGGACTTTCCCGCCGGACCCGATCCGGGGCATGAACCCCGATCCGCGCCGATACGTTGGGGGAATTTCCCCGATCCCCGGTCAGCCGCCCTTGTTGCCGTCCTTCCAACCGCCGAGCCGGTAACGGAGATAATCACGCGACACCCCCAACAACCGGGCGGCGCCGGAGACGTTTCCCTCGGTCTGCGCCAGGGCTTGGCGGATCAACCGGAGGATGGCGTCCTCGAGCGAGAAGCCGGATTCCGGGAAGCGGAAACCAGGATTCATCCAACCGCCTTGTGCTGCGGGCGCTCCGGCGGACGGGGCCGCGGGCACGTCGGCGCCGGCGGCACCCATCAGCTGGTCGAACGCCAGCTCGTCGCCGTCCTCGAACACCAGGGCCCGCTCCAATTCATGGGAAAGCTCGCGGACGTTGCCGGGCCAGGCGTAAGCGAGCAGACGGCGACGGCCCGTCGCGGAGATCGGGCGGGACGGCAGGTGATGGCGGCGCGCTTGGCGGGCGAGCAGCGATCCGGCGAGCGCGATGATATCCGTGCCTCGCTCGCGCAATGGCGGGATGGCGATGCGGAAAAGGTCGAGGCGGTGGTAGAGGTCCTCTCGGAAGGCTTTCTCCGCCACGAGCTGCTTGAGGTCGCGGTTGGCGGCGCCGATGACGCGGACATCGACCGGGATGTCCCGCGACCCGCCGACGCGACGGATGCGCCGGTCCTCGAGCGCGGTGAGCAGCTTGGCCTGCATCCCGAGCGGCAGGCTCGCCAGTTCGTCGAGGAAGAGCGTGCCGCCGTCCGCCGCCTCGAAGAGCCCCATGCGGGCCGACCGCGCGTCGGTGAAGGCGCCCTTCTCGTGGCCGAAAAGCTCCGACTCCGCGAGGTGTTCCGGGATGGCTGCGCAGTTGGCCTCGACCAATGGAGCCGCGGCGCGCGGGCCGTTCATGTGGATCCATCGCGCGAGGGTCGT
>CANGMH010000357.1 GCA_947454005.1 Verrucomicrobiota bacterium | reverse complement strand
CGGGCAGGCGATCGGCGCGGTGCTCAGCCGCCATGGCCAGCTCATCGCGAGGACCGCGGGCGAGCCGATCGACGGGATGTCCGTCGCCTACCAGAGGATCCTCGCGGGCGTGGCGTTCACGTTTGTCTGGTGGTCGTGGCAGCGGGGGCGCGTCCCGGCGACCTCCGGCGGGTCCGGTGCCGCCGGGCGGACGCCTTGGCGCCGGGCCTGGCCGTGGGTGGTCGCGAACGCGCTGAGCGGCCCGTCGTTGGGCGTGGCGTGCTACCAGTGGGCGTTCCAGGTCCAACCGACCGGCGTGGTGATGTCGATCACGGCGCTCACGCCGTTGGCGGTGGTGCCCTTGGCGTGGTGGCTCGACGGCGAACGTCCGGCGGCGCGTCCGCTCATCGGCGGGGCCGTGGCGGTGGCCGGCGCCGTGTGGTTGGCGTCGACCCGTTGAGCGGCCGGGCAGAAATTGCTTCCCGCCCCGGCGCGCCGTTCCGCACAGTGCTCCCATGCGCAAACGCCGCGAGGCCCGGGAAAGGGCCGTGCAGTTCCTGTTCCAGCACGATGTGAACCCGCCGGAGAACCTCCAGGCGGCGATCGACCATTTCTGGGAGAACACGCGGCTCAACGCCCACATGGAGGCCCACCCCGGGCCCACCTACGGCGAGAAGATCGAGCCCGCCTTGGCGACCACCGATGAGATGGCCATGCGGCTCTTCGCCGATTCCTTGATCCGCGGCGTGATCGACCATCTGCCGGCGATCGACACCGCCATCAAGAAGCACGCGCTCAACTGGGACCTGCACCGCATCGCGGTGGTCGACCGCAACATCATGCGCCTGGCCATCTACGAGATGCTCTACCGCGACGACATCCCGCCGGTGGTCAGCATCAACGAGGCGGTCGACGTCGCGAAGAAGTTCTCCACCGAGGACAGCGGCAAGTTCGTCAACGGCATCCTCGACAAGGTGAAGGGCGAGATCCTGCGGCCGGCCCGCACCCCGAAGGACGACGTGGCCGGCTGACGGCGGCGGTTTGACTTCCCGAGACCGGACCCGAGCCTCCCCGATGTTCGCCGACCTGCACACGCACACGCACTTCTCCGACGGCACGTTCTCGCCCGAGGAGCTGGCGGCGCGCGCCAAGGCGGCCGGCCTCTCGGCCATCGCGCTCACCGACCACGACACCGTCGAGGGCTGCGGACGCATGACCGCGGCCTGCGCGAAGGAGGAGCTGGAGTTCATCCCCGGCGCGGAGCTCACCGCCGAGCTCCGGGGCCACGAGGTCCACATCCTCGGCTATTGGCTCGATGCGTCGTCCCCGCTGCTCCAGTCGCGGCTCGCCGGGTTCCAGGCGGTCCGGACCAACCGCATCCACGACATGGTCCACCGGTTGAACCAGCGCGGCATCCCGCTGACCGCCGAGAGCGTCCTGGCGCTGGCCAACTGCAACGCGCCGGGCCGGCCCCATATCGCGCGCGCCTTGGTCGAGGGCGGCCATTGCAAGGATTTCGACGACGCCTTCGAGCGCTTCCTCAAGAAGGGCAGGCCCGCATGGGTGCCGAAGGCGAAGATGGACGCGAGCACGGCGATCGATCTGATCCACGGCGTCGGCGGCGTCGCGGTGCTGGCGCATCCGGCCCTCTACCGCGCCGACCGGCTCATCCCGGACGCGGTCGCGGCCGGTCTGGACGGCATCGAGTGCTGGCACACCAAGCACAATCCCGAGACCTCGGCCCACTACGCGCGGATGGCTTCGGATCTTTCCCTCGTGGCGACCGGGGGAAGCGATTGCCACGGCATGAGCAAGGGCCAACCGCTCATCGGCCGTGTCAAGCTCCCCTACTCGCAGGTCGAGCAGCTCAAGCGGCGCCGGCCCGCGGCGGCGACCGCACCGGCACCGGTGACCTCACCGACGCCGGAGCCTCCCACCGTTCCCGGATCCGTCCCGGTCGGTTGATCCGTCTTTCCCATGGGCTTCTTCGACAAACTCAAGGCCGCGTTCACCAAGACGACCTCGGCGCTCGCCCACGAGGTGAAGCGCATCATCAGCCGTTCGCCCCGCCTCACCGCCGCGAGCCTGGAGGAACTGGAGGCCGCGTTGCTCCGCGCCGACCTCGGGCTCGCGATGACTCAGCAGATCATCGCCGCCGCGAAGCTGGCCTTCGAGACGCAGGGCCGCACCGGCCTGGACTTCGTGGAGATCGCCGCGCGCGAGGTCGAACAGAGCCTCTCCAAAGGCGACCCGAGACTCCACGCGCAGCCGACCGGCGTGACCGTCGTCTCGGTCGTCGGCGTGAACGGGACGGGCAAGACCACGACGTCCGCCAAGCTGGCGCATCTCGTCCAGCAGCGCGGCGAACCGGCCGTGCTCGCCGCGTGCGACACCTTCCGCGCCGCCGCCATCGAGCAGCTCAAGCTCTGGGGCGACCGCCTCCAGGTTCCCGTCATCGCCGGCGCCTATCAGGCCGATCCGGCATCGGTCGCGCACGACGCCATCACCGCCGCGCAGTCGCGCGGAGCGAAGTGGTTGTTCATCGACACCGCGGGCCGTCTCCACACCAAGAACAACCTCATGGCCGAGCTGCAGAAGGTCCATCGCGTCATGGACAAGAAGCTCCCCGGGACGCCGCACGAGACCCTGCTCGTGCTCGACGGGTCGACCGGCATGAACGCGCTGAACCAGGCGCGCGAGTTCCACAAGGCCGTGAAGCTGACCGGTCTCGTGATCACCAAGCTCGACGGCACGAGCAAGGGCGGCGCGGTGGTGGCCATCCAGCGAGAGCTGGGGATCCCGGTGAAGTTCATCGGCGTGGGCGAGCAGCCTGAGGACCTCCAGCCGTTCGACGCGAAGCAGTTCGCCGACGCGTTGTTCGCGACCAACGAGTAGGCGCCGCCGCGGGGACGCCTTGGCCCGTCCGGGGATCGGCCCCGAAGGAGGATGAATACCCCCGGTCCTCGATCGAGGTCGCGGGCACCCGGTGCCGGAACATCCCGCGTCCCATTGTCGTCTTCCTTCTCCAGGCGGCGATCATCGGATCGGCCATCGGCGCCGGCTCGCACCGAGTTTGTCAGACGCCATACAGATGGATTCCTGTGTCCAGCTAAGGATCGCGGTCCGACAGATCTTGATCCGGTGCAGTCGGTCAATGGGGTATGGACCGGTCGACGGAATCCTGTCGGACGGCGTCGGCCGCCGGCAGCGTCGAAGGTCATGCGATTCATCACCGTGACGGAGTTCGATAGCGACAACCTCATCCATCTGAACGTCGGCCGGGTGGTCGCCGTGAGATATGCCGACCATGCGACGCAGATCCTCTGCGCCGATGGATTGGGATTCTTCGTCAAGGACCCGCCTGAGCAGGTGCTGAAGGCCCTGAGCTCGACGACGCTGGAGAGCTGAGGGCCCGGCGCGGTCACACCGGTCCCGCTTTCCGGCAAGGTCAGCGGCCCGCCGACTCCGCCGCGCGCGCCGTGTTGGCGAGGAGCATGGCGATGGTCATGGGGCCGACGCCTCCGGGATTCGGCGTGATGAGGCCGGCGACCGGTTGGACCTCGGCGAAGGCGACGTCGCCGACGAGCCGGGTGCCGGACTTCGCGGACGCATCGGGCACGCGGTTCACGCCGACGTCGATGACGACGGCACCGGGCTTCACCATGTCGGCCTTCACGAACTCCGGCACGCCCATCGCCGCGATGAGCACGTCGGCGCGCCGGCAATGTCCGGCGACATCGCGCGTGCCGCTGTGGACGACGGTGACGGTGCTGTTCGCGTTCTTGCCCTTCTGGAGGAGGATCGAGGCCATCGGCTTGCCCACGATGTTGCCGCGGCCGAGGACCACGACCTCGGCGCCTCCGAGCTCCACGCCCGACCGGATGAGCAGCTCGTGCACGCCGCCCGGGGTGCAGGGGATGAAGCCGTCCGCGTCGCCGAGCATGAGCTTGCCGACGTTGAGCGGATGGAACCCGTCGACATCCTTGGAAGGGGCGACGTGGGCGTAGACGGTGGCCTGGTCGATGTGGCGGGGCAGGGGGGCCTGGACGAGGATCCCGTGCCATTGCGGGTCGGCGTTGAGCTGGCCGATGAGCGCGAGCAGATCGGCCTCGGAGGTCTCGGCCGGCAGGACGCGCGTGACCGAACGGATGCCCAGTTCGGCGGACTTCTTCTCCTTCATCCCGACGTACACCTGCGACGCGGGATCCTCGCCGACACGGATGAAGACGAGTCCCGGCGTGATGCCCCGTTCCTTGAGCGCCGCGACGCGCCGGGAGGTCTCGGTGTGGATCTGCTGCGCGATGGCGCGCCCGTCGATGAGATTGGTCACGCGCCGAGGCTACGCGAACGGACGCCGCGGGTGAACAGCGATGAAGGGGCGCGGGCGGAGGATGCCGAGCGGTGCTGTGCGCCCCGGCCCGCGGCGTCCCGGTTCAGATCCGCACCTTGAAGCTCTCGCCGGCCTCCACGCTCAGGACGAACTCGGCCATCAGCACCGGGATCTGTTCGAGGTCCTTCAGCGACACCACCT
>CANGMH010000356.1 GCA_947454005.1 Verrucomicrobiota bacterium | reverse complement strand
CCGCTGATCCGTACCCGCCGGGGCGAGGATGAAGGCCCCGACGACCGAACCCAGAACCCGCAGCGCGGAAAGCGCAGCGACGAGCGGACGCCGGCGCGTCCAGCGCCACAGCCGCTCAGGCGCGCCGACCGGCCGCGCTTGGATGGGCTCGCCGCGCAGCCAGCGGTCCAGGTCGTCGGCCAACTCGGCGGCGGAGGCGTAGCGTTGAGCAGGGTCCTTGCGCAGGCACTTGAGCGCGACGACCTCCAGATCGCGGGGGACGGCCCCAAGGGACGGGCTGCGCGCCGCAGAAGCTACACCGCCGCACGCCGCCCCTCCGGGCTCGTCCTCCAGGATCCGGCGATATGTGGCCACCGCGCTGTCGGCGACGAACGGCGGGCGGCCGGCGAGCAGCTCGTAGAGCACCGCCCCGAGGCTCCAGATATCGGCGGCGATGGTGACCGTCCGGTCGCCGCGCACCTGCTCGGGCGCCATGTAGGCCGGCGTGCCCACCGGTGAACCGGCCACGCTCTCCGGCCGGCTCGCGGCGCTCGCCTCCGGGCCGATGGTTTTCGCGAGGCCGAAGTCGGTGACCCGCGGCCGATCTCGTTAATCGAGCAAGATGTTGCCCGGCTTGAGGTCGCGGTGCAGCACGCCGCGCTCATGCGCGTGCTGGAGGGCTCGGGCGACCTGGCCCAGGAGCGATGCCCGTTCGTGCATCGTGAACCGGCCCGGGCCGCCGGCCCTGAGCGCTTCCGCCAGGGTCGGCCCTTCGACCAGTTCCATCGCGTAGAACTGCCGGCCCTCGGCCTCGCCGTAGTTGAGCACCCGGACGAGGTTCGGGTGGTCGAGCCGTGCCGCTTGACCCGCCTCGGCGAGGAAGCGCCGGCGTTCGGCCTCGCCCGCGAACTCGCCCGCGAGCACCACCTTCAACGCGACGACTTGGCCGAGTGTGACGTGGCGCGCGCGATACACCGCGCCCATCGCGCCGCGGCCGAGTTCTTCGCCGAGCTCGTAGTCGCCGAGCCGCGGCCCGGCCGCACCGTCCTGGCCCCCGCCGCCGGCGAGCAGTGCGCGCAGCAAGGTGCGCGAGAGGCACTGCGGGCACAGGCCGCCCAATCGGTCCGCGGACACCGCTTGGCGGCAACGCGGGCAAACGGTGGCGGTCGGCGCGGTCATCATGGGCTTCAACGGCGAAAGCGGCGCACGATGACCAGGGATCAGGTGAACAACGAGCGGAGCTCGGCCTCGGCCTCGGCCGGCGCGCCGACGGTGTGCATCGCCTCGGCGAGCACCAGCTCACGGTAGCGCTCCCGCAGGCGTTCGACCCGCTTCGCGACGGTGTTGGGCGCGACCCCCAGCGCGGCGCCGATCCGGACGTAGTCGCCCGGCTCCGCGTCGGCGGCGAGGAAGGCCTTCAGGTGGGCGAACCCCGCGGAATCGTCGCGGGCGGCCTGCTCCTCGGCGAGACGCGCGAACGCCTGGTCGAGCAGCACGAGCGCCCAGCGGCGGTCGAAGTCGCGTCCCGGTGTGTCCGATGAGACGGGTTCGAGCGCGTAGCGATCCTCGGCGACCAAGGCATCCAGTTCGACCGGCCGCGTGCCGCCACCGCGCTTCAGCGCCGTGTCCATCGCATGTTGGTCGGCGAGCAGGTGGTCCGCGGCGGTGAGCAGGAAGGTGCGGAAGCGGCCCTTCTCCGGGCCCACGGTGCGGAACGCATCACGCCGCAGCAGGCGCGCGAAGAGCTCCTGGGTCAGCTCCGCCGCGTCGTCCGGACCGCGTCCGCGGCGGCGCAGGTGGGCATAGAGAGGGAACCAGTAGGTGCGGCACAGCCGCTCCAACGCCGCCTCCGCCGCCGGCGAGGCGCCGTCACCGGCCGTGAGCACCACGCTCCAGTGCGTGGTGGCGAAGACCCCGTTGTCCGGAATCGCGGGCACGCCCGCAGCCTGCCGTGGACCGGGGCCGGATCGGAACCGAGAAAAATCACGCCCGGCGGTGTCGAGAAGCGGACGGATGACGAATCCACGGCCGCATGAGGCGATCAGGGGATCCGGACCGACGTCTCCGAGCTTCCCTGCCCTTGCGGTCACATCGAGCGAGGAAAGACCACTGGGGAGCCATCCGCGATAGGAAGACACGCGTTCCGGCGATCGGGGCGCCGTCCAACCCGGCGGTCTCGATTTCAAGCTTTAGGCCCGCCGCCTTTTGCGCGACGTTCCGACCATGAAGCCGCTTCTCCTCGCCTGCCTCCTGCTGTGCCCGTCCCTCGCCGTCGTCGCCGAAGAATACAAGCTCGGGCCCGATTCGCTCGAACGCGCCCCGGGCGTGCCGACTGGGCGGGTCGAGAAGTTCGCCTTCGCCGATTCGAAGGTCTTCCCCGAGACCACGCGCGACTGCTGGATCTACATCCCGTCGCAATACGACGGCTCGAAGCCGGCCGCGCTCATGGTCTTCCAGGACGGCCACGAATACGTCAGCGAAAAGTCCTCGCAGCGCGTGCCGATCGTCTTCGACAACCTCATCGCCAAGGGCGAGATGCCCGTGACCATCGGCGTCTTCCTGAACCCCGGCCATCGCGGCGAGAACGCCCCGCCGGCCAACGGCTGGGGCAACCGCAGCAACCGCAGCTTCGAGTACGATTCGCTCGGCGGCGCTTACGCGAAGTTCCTCATCGACGAGGTCCTGCCCTTCGTCGCGCAGAAGTACTCGGTCAAGTTCACCGACGACCCCGAGTTGCGCGCGATCGGCGGCATGAGCAGCGGCGCGATCTGCGCCTTCACCGTCGCTTGGGAACGGCCCGACCAGTTCCGCAAGGTGCTCTCCCAGATCGGCAGCTTCACCAACATCCGCGGCGGCCACGTCTATCCCTCGTGGATCCGCAAGACCGAGCGCAAACCGATCCGCGTCTTCCTGCAGGACGGCTCGAACGACCTGAACAACCTCCACGGCAACTGGCCGCTGGCGAACCAGGAGATGGCCAGCGCGCTCGCGTTCATGGGCTACGACTTCCAGTTCGTGCTCGGCACCGGCAGCCACAGCGGACAACACGGCGGCACGATCCTGCCCGATTCCCTCCGCTGGCTCTGGCGTCCCGCGCTGGCGGCGCTCCCCAAGCCGGTGACCAAGGACAACCTCGCCGGCGACGAGGCCCTCTCCAAGGTCTTCGCCGACGGCGGCAAGCCCGGTGACTGGGAGCTGGTCGGCGAAGGCTACGGCTTCACCGACGGCGCGTGCGGCGACGCCCAGGGCAACTTCTACTTCAGCGACCTGCCCAATTCCGTCGTCCACCGCGTCGCCGTCGGCGAGACCAAGCCGGTCGCGTGGCTCGAAGGCGGACCGAAGATCAGCGGCCTGAAGTTCGGCCCGGACGGCAAGCTCTACGCCGCGACCCAAGGACAAGGCACGAACAACGCCAAGAAGATCATCGTCATCGATCCCGCCACCAAGGCCATCGAGACCGTCGCCACCGACGTGCAGCCGAACGATCTCATCGTGTCCAAGACCGGCTGGATCTACTTCACCGACACCGGCGCCGGCCAGGTCGTGGGCGTGCCCATCACGGCGCGGAACATGCCGCGGCCGCATCCGGTCGCGGGCGGCATCAACAAGCCCAACGGCATCGCCTTGAGCGCCGACCAGCGAATGCTGGTGGTCAGCGAATACGGCGGGACCAACGCGTGGAGTTTCCTGGTCGGGGAGGACGGCGGCCTGAAGGGCGGCGAGAAGAACATGGAGCTGCGCACGCCGGTCGGGAAGAACGACAGCGGCGGCGACGGCATGACGACCGACGCGGCGGGCCGCTACTGGATCACCAGCCATCTGGGCATCCAGATGTTCGACGGCGGCGGCCGGATGGGCGGCATCGTGTCGCGTCCGCAGGACAAGGGCACGGTGAGCTGCGCCTTCGCCGGTCCCGGCCGCGCCTACCTCTACGTCTGCAACGCCGACAAGGTCTACCGCCGCAAGACGCTGACCGAAGGCGCGAAGGTGCCGTGAACTACTTCATCGACCTGAACGGAGAAACTCACGGCCCCTACACGATTGGACAACTGCGTTCAATGTGGGGCTACGGTCAAGTGACTGCCGATACGCTTTACTGCGAAGAAGGCGACGAATCGTGGCAACAACTGCGCGCGCTGGCAGACACATTGGAGTTGCCAAGCGCGCCACCGCCTCTGCCCACGGCGCGGTGGAGACAAACGAGTGTGTTCCTGATTCTGGGAGTCATAGGCGTGGCGCTTTTTATCGCCGCGTCTGTTTCGATGATTTTGCGCCGGCAAAACGGGTCCAAAAATTCAGGCGCCATTGCACAATCACATCTCATAAATTCTACCACAACAACCGCAGATCCAGCGGCCGTGACGAAGGAGTATGCCAGAAGGGTGAATGCCTTTGCGGACAAGCACGACATGAAGGTGGAGGAGGTCATTCGATGGGAGTACGTTCTAACGACGCGCGGTCTAACCTTGGTCGATTTCGATCAGGCACTCACAAAACTCGGCCAAACCCGAGACAAGGCGGTCGGTTATCACGT
>CANGMH010000355.1 GCA_947454005.1 Verrucomicrobiota bacterium | reverse complement strand
CGCCCGTCTTGAAGCGCTTGACGATGGATTCGACCGGCTCGACCTCCTCGATGGGGATGGCGTCGGCCGGCTTGAAATCGAGCAGACCGCGCAAGGTCGCCCAATGCTTGAACTGCTCGTTCACCAGCTTCGAGTAGTCCTTGAAGGTGGCGTAGTCGGCATTGCGGACGGCCTTCTGGAGCTTGTGGACGGTCTCCGGGTTGAAGAGGTGGTACTCGCCCTCCTTGCGCCATTGGTACTGGCCGCCGACGTCGAGCGTGCGGAGCTCGGTCGGGCGGTCGGGGAAGGCGTGCCGGTGGCGGGTCTCGACCTCCTTGGCGATGTCCTCCATGCCGATGCCTTCGACGCGGGTCGAGGTCCAGGTGAAGTACTTGTCCACCACGGCCTCGTTGATGCCGATGGCCTCGAAGATCTGGGCGCCGCGGTAGGACTGGATGGTGGAGATGCCCATCTTGGAGGCGACCTTCACCACGCCCTTCACGGCGGCCTTCACGAAGTTCTTGCAGGCCGTCTTGTGGTCCACGCCCACGAGCAGGCCCTGGCGGATCATGTCGTCGATCGACTCGAACGCGAGGTACGGGTTGATGGCGCCGCAGCCGTAGCCGATGAGCAGCGAGAAGTGGTGCACCTCGCGCGGTTCGCCGGACTCGAGCACGAGACCGACGCGGGTGCGGGTGCCCTCGCGGATCAGGTGGTGGTGCAGGCCGCTGACGGCGAGCAGCGCCGGGATGGCGGCGTTCTTCGCGTCCACTCCGCGGTCGGACAGGATGAGGATGTTGATCCCCTCGGTGATGGCCTTGCTCGCCTTCTTGAAGAGGTCGGCGAGCGCCTTCTCCAGGCCCTTCGTGCCCTTGTCCACCTTGTAGAGGATGGAGAGCGTGACCGACTTGTAGCCGGGCTGGTCGAGGTGCTTGAGCTTGGCGAACTCCTCGTTGGTGAGGACGGGCGCCTTCAGCTCGATCAGGTGGCAGCTCTCGGGGACCGGCGCGAGCAGGTTCTTCTCGGAGCCGATGGTGGTGACCGCGCTGGTGACGATCTCCTCGCGGATGCAGTCGATCGGCGGGTTCGTGACCTGCGCGAAGAGCTGCTGGAAGTAGTTGTAGAGCGACTGCGGCTGGTTCGACAAGACCGCGAGCGGGGTGTCGGTGCCCATCGAGCCGATGGCCTCGACGCCGTCCCGCGCCATCGGGACCATCAGCATGCGCAGGTCCTCGAAGGTGTAGCCGAACGCCTTCTGGCGCTTCAGCACCGTTTCGTGGCCGGGTTCGGGCTGGTGCTCCGGGTCGGGCAGCGAAGCCAGCTGGATCATGTGCTGGTTGAGCCACTGGCGGTAAGGCTGCTCACCGGCGATCTGGTCCTTGATCTCCTCGTCGGCGACGATGCGGCCCTGCTCGGTGTCGATGTAGAACATGCGGCCCGGCTGGAGCCGGCCCTTCTCGAGGATGTTCTCCGGGGCGATGTCGAGCACGCCCACCTCGGACGCCATGATCACGTGGTCGTCCTTGGTGACGTAGTAGCGCGACGGGCGGAGGCCGTTGCGGTCGAGCGAGGCGCCGATGCGCACGCCGTCGGTGAACGCGATGCAGGCGGGGCCGTCCCACGGCTCCATCAGGCACGAGTGGTACTCGTAGAACGCCTTCTTCTCGTCGCTCATGGACTCGTGGTTGGCCCACGGTTCCGGGATCATCATCATCATCGCGTGCGGCAGCGACCGGCCCGCGAGCACGAGCAGCTCCAGCACGTTGTCGAACATCGCCGAATCGCTGCCGTTGGGGTCGACGATCGGCAGGATCTTCTGGATGTCGTCGCCGAAGGCCTCGGATTCGAACAGCGCCTCGCGGGCGTGCATCCAGTTGATGTTGCCCCGGAGCGTGTTGATCTCGCCGTTGTGCGCGATGTAGCGGTACGGATGCGACCGGCCCCAACTGGGGAAGGTGTTGGTGCTGAAACGCGAATGGACCAGCGCGAGGGCCGTCTTGGTCAGCGGGTCGCGGAGATCGGCGAAGTACTTGCCGACCTGCTCGGTCAGCAGCATGCCCTTGTAGACGAGCGTCCGGCTCGAGAGGCTGCACACGTACCAGAACGCCGCGCCATCGAGCGTGGAGCAGCGGATCTCGGTGAACGAGCGCTTGCGGATGACGTAGAGCTTGCGTTCGAAGGCCAGGTCGTCGGCGAGGTCCGCGCCGCGGCCGATGAAGATCTGGCGGACATGGGGCTCGGAAGAGCGCGCGGTCTCGCCGAGCGAGCTGTTGTCGGTCGGGACGGTGCGCCAGCCGAGGAAGTCCTGGCCCTCGGAGTTGATGATCTTCTCGAAGGCCTCCTCGATCTTGCGGCGCTGCCGGGCATCGGGCGGCAGATAGATCATGCCGACGCCGTAACGGCCGGGAGCCGGGAGCTGGATGCCCTCTTCTTTGGCCGCTTGGGCGAGGAACTCGTGCGGCATCTGGATCAAGATGCCGGCGCCGTCGCCGGTGTTCACCTCGGAGCCGCAGGCGCCGCGGTGGTCGAGGTTCTGCAGGATCTGCAGGCCTTGCTCGACCAGGGCGTGGGATTTGACGCCCTTGACGTTGGCGACGAAACCGACGCCGCAGGCGTCGTGCTCGTTGCGCGGGTCGTAGAGACCTTGGCGCACCGGCGCGTCCAACTGAGGCGTGACCGAGGTGCCCGAATGTTCGTTGCTGTTGCTCATGCTCGACGATTGAAAAGCGACCACCGCATCCGATCTGGCTGCTCCGACGTCCGGGTTTCCGGCCGCCCGCAGCGGCAAATTCCGGTTAGCCTAGGCGAGAAGAGCCAGTGGGGGTCAAGCAGGAGATGCGGTGAGGTCACGATTAGAAGCGGCGGACCGAAGCGGGGAGGGGAAACGAAGCGCCCCTTCTGCCGCGGGTCCGACCCGGGCGCCCCCAGTCCACAGGCCGGGGGAGGTCCGGCGCCGTCGGTCGGGTCTGGCCCGGACGCTCCGGCGCGTGCCGGTGTCGTGCCCTGCCCACGGACCGTTCGTTCTCGGTGCGGTCCGGGAAGGCCCCGATGGAGTCGCGCTTTCGGCGATGCCCGGAGGCCTGGCTGGACCCGACCGGCAGGTGAGGTCCTTGGCGCGAAGCGACCCGGGCGCGCCGCGCGAGTTCCAAGACGCTGGCGCGCCGTCGACGCCTGGCTTTCGTTGGATCACTTCGATTTGTCGGGATACGCGGGGGGCGCTGGGATCTTGACCGGGTTCGCCGCGAGAGCGCGGGTCAGCTCGGCGATGGCGCGCGCGAGCTGGTCGTCCTCGCCGGCGAACTCGCGGGCCGGGTCGTTGTCGACCTCGATGTCGGGGTCGACGCCGCGGCCTTCCATGATCCATTCGCGCGCCTCCAGGTCGAAGCGGCTGAACTCCGGCCGCATCAGCGTCCCGCCGTCCAGCAGCGGCAACGAACCGCGGATGCCCACGACGCCGCCCCACGACCGCTGCCCGATGATCGGGCCGAGCCGGTGCTTGCGGAAGCGGTAGCCCACGATGTCGCCGTCGCTCGCCGAATGCTGGTCGATGAGCAGCACCTTCGGCCCGAGCACCTGGCCGCTCGGGTCGACGTTCACCGATCCGTTGCGGGAGATCGTCCACATCGCCGGCTCGCGGCGCAGGCGCTCGATGATCATCGGCGACACGTTGCCGCCGCCGTTCCCGCGGCAATCCACCACCAGCGCGTCCTTGTGCAGCTGCGGATAATAGAACTTGGCGAACTCGTTCAGCCCCGGCACGCCCATGTCCGGCACGTGGACATAGCCGATGCGCCCGCCGCTGGCCTTCTCGACCGCGCGGATGTTCCTCAGCACCCAGTCGAGATAGTACAACGGCTGCTCGTCCGCCGTCGGCACCACCGTCTCCTCGTGCGCGCCGTCCTCCTTCGCGGCGGCGTTGAGCTTCAAGCGCACCTGGCGGCCGGCCATGCCGACCAGCGCGGCGTACAGGTCGGGCATGTCCTTCGTCGACCGTCCGTCGATGGCCACGATGAAGTCGCCGGTCTTCGCCGCGACGCCGATCTCCGTCAACGGCGACCGGTACTTCGGGTCCCAGTTCTGTCCGGGCAGGATCCGGTCGATCTGGTAGAATCCTGAAACGTCGCGCCGGACCTGCGCGCCGAGCAGGCCGAGCGGGACGCGCTCCGGTCTCGGTTGGTCGCCACCGCCGACGTAGGCGTGGCCGATGTTCAGCTCGCCGATCATCTCGCCGATGACGTACGTGAGATCGGCCCGGTGCTGCACGTGCGCGAGCAACGGCTCGTACCGTTTGCGCATCGCCGGCCAATCCACTCCGTGCATCTTCGGGTCGAAGAGGAAATCGCGCATCTGCCGCCAGCATTCCGCGTAGATCTGCGCCCATTCCGCGTGCCGGTCGAGCGGCACCTGCATCTCGCCGAGACCCAGCTTCTTGTCCGCGAGGTCCAGCTTGGCGGACGGCAGGTCGATGATCGCGAAGTCGCCGCCGGTCTTCACCAGCATCTTCTTCCGGTCGGCGGTGATCCGGTAGCCGGCGACCTCGCCGATCTCCGTCTCCTTCTCCTTCGGGATCTCGAAGACGTGCAGCTT
>CANGMH010000354.1 GCA_947454005.1 Verrucomicrobiota bacterium | reverse complement strand
GGCTCTGCCCGTCGAAGACGAGTTCATCGTTCCCGCCGACGAGGTTGCAGTACACCACCGGGCGCCCGGTCTTCGCGGCGAGGCTGGAGAGCATCGCCTGACGGGTCTTCTCCTTGCCGAGATGCCACGGCGACGCGGACAGGTTGAGGATCACGTCGGCCCCGGCACCGGCGAGGGCGACGGCGGGGTTCGGCCGGTAACGTCGTTCCGGCCAGAAATCTTCGTCGTTCCAGACGTCCTCGCAGATGGTGATGCCCAGCTTGCGGCCGCGGAACGCGACCGGCGTGTTGTCCGTCGCGGGCTCGAACCAGCGGTCCTCGTCGAAGACGTCGTAGGTCGGGAGCAACGTCTTGTCGCGCGTGGCGACGACCTTGCCGTCGGCGAGCAGCGCGGCGGAGTTGGTGAGGCCCCGTCCGGGCCGGCGGGCGTTCTCCCCGACGAAGCCGACGAGCAACCCCACCTCGCCGGTGGCCGCGGCGACGCGCCGCAGCGCGGCCAGGTTGGCCTCGACGAAGGCCGGCTTGAGCAGCAGGTCCCGCGGAGGATATCCGACGAGGGAGAGCTCGGGGCAGAGGACGAGATCGGCGCGGGCTTCGACGCCCCGGCGGTAGGCGGCCAGGATCTTGGCCTCGTTGCCGGCCAGGTCGCCGACGACGGTGTCGATCTGCGCGAGGGCGATGCGCATGGGGTCTCGTTGGTTCAGCGCAGCACGGCCTTGGAGCCGAAGACGTCCCGGAGCGAGCCGCCTTCGGCGCGGATCAGGGTGCCCGGCCCGACGCCATGGCGGGTGAACCAATCCGGTGCCGTCTCCAGCACGAACTGGATGTCGGCGGAAGCGGAGGGCACCGGCGTGACCTCCTGTTTCTTGAGCTGGACGATCTCCTTCACGACGCCCTCGGTGTCGATGTAGGCCGCGGCGATGTCGAAGCCCACGTTCTTCATGTAGAACGACCGCCGGTCGCCGCCGCCGAAGACGAAGAGCATCGCTTCTTCCGGCCCGACCCCGTCGCGGTGCATCATCCCGGTCGCTACTTGGGACAGCGTGGTGCAGACGAAGGCGCGGACCTCGGTGGGGCCGATGTAGAGCGTGCTGGTCGGCTCCTTCGGCAGCGCGTGGTCGAGGTGGTAGACCGGTTCCGCGCCGGCGGAGGCGGCGCTGGCCGTCGCGGCCGGAGCGGCGGCAGGACGGTTCGCCGCCGCGGAGGAAGGGGACGTGGGGACGGTCGAAGCCGTCTTCTCGCAGCCGGCGGCGAACACCGCGCCGAGAAGCAGCCCAACGAAACAAAGCGGACGCATCCGTCGAGCGTGCGAGACGGAGCCGTGGAAGGCAACTGTGCGGCTTCTTGTGAGCCCTTTTGCGATGGCGTCGGAGCGACGGAGCAGGGGACGGAGCGCAGAACCGCGCGCTCCCGGGAGCGCAGTCTTTGCGGTCCGCGGCACGCCACCCGTGTCCAACGCCCGGCCTCGCCGTCCGGTCCAGCGGATCCGCCGGTCCGACAATCTGCGCCTCGTGAAGCCGCCGCTTCCGGCCACCCCGCGCGGCTTGCCTCGGCGGCGACGCTTGCGCACTTTGCGCCCGATGCCGTCGATGTCCCCGGAACCTCCAGCCGATGATGCGGTCATCGCCCGGGCGTTGAGGCGTTCGCTGGCGGTGCTGCTCGTGATGGCGGTCTCGGCAGGAGCGGTCGTGCTCGGGATCACGCGGCGTCCGGCCCCGGTCGCTCCGAAGCAGACCGCGCTGGCGGCACCGCTGCCGGCCGCTGCTCCGGTGCCGGTGCCGATCGTGAAGTTCACCGATGTCACCGCCGCGGCGGGGATCACCTTCCGGCACAGCAACGGGGCTCGCGGCGAGAAGCTGTTGCCGGAGACGATGGGCGGCGGCGTGGCGTGGATCGACTTCGACGCCGACGGCGACCCGGACCTGCTCTTCATCAACTCGACGTTCTGGCCCGACGACCCGCGGCGCGCGGAGGGCCGGCCGGTGCCCACGCTCTCGCTGTGGCGCAACGACACCCTTCGGGGCGGTGCGCCGAAGTTCACGGATGTCACCGCCGGCTCGGGCCTGGACGTGGAGATCTACGGCATGGGAGCGGCCTGCGGCGACTTCGACAACGACGGGCTCGTGGACATCTTCGTCACAGCGGTCGGCACCGACCGGCTCTTCCGCAATCTGGGCGGCGGGAAGTTCGCCGACGTCACGGTCGCGGCGGGCGTGGGCGGTCCGCCGGAGGCGTGGAGCACGGCGGCGACCTGGCTGGACGTCGACAACGACGGCGACCTCGACCTCTTCGTCGCCGGCTATGTCCGTTGGTCCCCCGGGCTCGACCGCGAGGTGAACAACCAGCTGGTCGGCGTCGGGCGCGCCTACGGTCGGCCGTGGAACTTCCCCGGCGCCCTGCCGCGGCTCTATCGCAACGACGGGGCGGGGCGGTTCACCGATGTCTCCGCCGCGAGCGGCCTCCAGATCAGGAACCCGGCGACCGGATTGCCCATGGCCAAGACGCTCGCCGTCGCCCCCATCGACCTGAACCAGGACGGCTTCATGGACCTCGTCGTCGCCAACGACACGGTGCAGAACTTCGTCTTCACCAACCGCCACGACGGCACCTTCGCCGAGGTCGGTCGCGAGAGCGGCATCGCCTTCGACCCCTACGGCCAGGCGCGCGGAGCGATGGGGATCGACGCCGCGCGCTTCCGCAACGACGAGGCGCTCGGCATCGCCATCGGCAACTTCGCCAACGAGATGAACGCGCTCTACGTGTCGCGTCCCGCGGCGCGCGACCAACTGCTCTTCACCGACGAGGCCATCACCGAGGGGCTCGGACCCGCGAGCCGGCAGCTGTTGAAGTTCGGGCTCTTCTTCTTCGATTACGATCTCGACGGCCGGCTCGACGTGCTCACGGCCGACGGGCATCTCGAAGAAGAGGTCGAGAAGATCCAGGCCGGCGTGCGCTACCGCCAGCCGGCGCAGCTCTTCTGGAACGCCGGCGGCGCGACCGGCGCGACCTTCGTCCCGGTGGACGCCGCGCATGCCGGCACCGACCTGTTCCAGCCGCTGGTCGGACGCGGAAGCGCCTACGCGGACTTCGACGGCGACGGCGATCCGGACGTCGTGATCACCCAGATCGGCGGGCCGCCGGTCCTCCTGCGCAACGACCAGCAGCTGTCGCACCACTGGATCCGTCTGAAACTGATCGGACGGCGGGCCAACCGCGACGCGATCGGGACCTGGGCCACGGTGAAGGCCGACGGGAAGACCATGGCGCGCCAAGTCATGCCGACGCGCAGCTATCTTTCGCAGAGCGAACTCGTGCTCACGTTCGGGCTCGGTGATCCGGCCCGGATGGACGAGGTCTCGGTGTCGTGGCCCGGCGGACGGACGCACAAGGTCACCGGCGTCGCGATCGACCGGGTGACCGAAGTGCGCGAGCCGTGAGCCCATCTTCCCGGGGCCGGCGCCGGGCGGGACTTCACCGGATCGTCACCCTCGTCGCCGATCCAAAGGCTGGCCAATGGCGCGGGATCCCGGGAACTTCCTCCGATATGTCTTGGCTCTCGGGGTCCTTGTCGCGCGCCGGTGGCGCGCTGCGTTCGTTGGCAGCGGTCGGAGTGGTCGCCGTGGTCGCCGTGGTCGGTTCGTCGGCGATGGCGGCCGAGGCGCCGCCTGTCGGCCGACGGGTCGTGCTCGTCGTGTTCGACGGCATGCGGCCGGATTTCATCACCCCGCAATACGCGCCGAACCTGTACTCGCTGGCGACGAACGGCGTGTTCTTCCGGAAGCATCATCCCGTCTTCGTGAGCACCACCATCGTCAACGGCACGGCGCTCGCCACCGGCACCCATCCGGGCCGCAGCGGCATCCTCGCCAACACCGATTTCCGGCCCGAATTGAACACGCAGACCGCGGTCGCATCCGAGGTGCTGGACACCGTCCGGCGCGGCGACCAGCTCTCCGGCGGCCGGTACATCGCCGCGGACACCGTGGCCGAACTGGTCCAGGACGCGGGCTTCCACACCTACATGGCCGGCACGAAGGGCGTGTCGCTGATGCACGACCGGTCGGCGCGGCGGACCGACACCGCGGCGCACAGCAACTCGGTGACGCTCTTCCGCGGGCTGACGCTCCCTCGGGCGGCGCTCGCTCCGTTGACGAAGCTCAACGACGACAAGGTCTTCCCCGACACCTTCACCTCCCCGAACTCCGCTTCGGACGGATGGACCACCAAGGCGCTCGTCCACGGCCTGTGGAAGAAGGGCATCCCGAAGTATTCGCTGTTGTGGCTGAGCGATCCGGACATCACGCAGCACGCGAAAGGCGTCGGCGCGCCGGAATCGCTCGGGGCCATCGCGGAGAGCGACAAGAACCTCGGCGAGGTGATCAAGGTGCTGAAGGAGAAGGGCGTCTTCGAGGACACCGACATCATGGTCGTCTCCGACCACGGTTTCTCCAGCACGCTCCGCGGCGCGGACATCGCCGACGCGCTCAAGAAACGCGGCCTGAGCGCGCAGAGCAGCTTCAACAACCCCGAACCGGGCGACGTGGTGGTCACCGGTCTGGGCGGCGCCGCGCTGATCCACGTCCTCGATCATCGTGAAGACATCGTGGCCAAG
>CANGMH010000353.1 GCA_947454005.1 Verrucomicrobiota bacterium | reverse complement strand
TCAGCGAACGCGGGCCGAACGGGCTGCTGGGGATGGCCTTCCATCCCAAGTTCCGCAAGAACCGGAAGTACTATCTCCAGCACCAGATCTTCGAGGACGGCAAGGTCGTGACCGTGGTCGAGGAGAAGTAGTTCTCGGCCGACTTCACGCGCGATTCCGGCAGACCCGCCCGCCGGGTCATCCAGACGGTGAGCGTGGCCGAGGACCACAGCGGCGGTTGGATCGAGTTCGGACCGGACGGCTTTCTCTATTTCGCGATGGGCGACACCGGACCGCACAACGACCCCAACGGCCAGGCGCAGAACCTCGGCCTGCTGCTCGGGAAGATGATGCGGATCGACGTGGACCGTCCCTCCGGGAACGTCGGCTACGCGGTGCCGGCCGACAACCCGTTCCTCGGCCATGCCGGCGCGCGGCCGGAGATCTGGGCCTACGGGTTCCGCAACCCTTGGCGCTTCAGCTTCGACCGCCTCACCGGCGACCTGTGGCTCGCGGACGTCGGTCAGGACCGCGTGGAAGAGATCGACATCGTCCGTCGCGGCGAGAACCACGGCTGGAACGTCTACGAGGCCTTCGAACCGTTCTCCAACCAGTACCGCGTCGCCGGCCGAACCTTCACGCCGCCGGTCTTCGCCTATCGCCGCAAGTACGGGAACTCGGTCACCGGCGGCTACGTCTACCGCGGCGACAAGAAATCGTCCTTCTACGGCGTCTATGTCTGCGGCGACTACACGTCGAAGATGGTGTTCGGCGTCGTGCAGGAACACGGCATGCTGAAGACCGTCCGCCGCATCGGCACCGTCCCGCAAGCGCTCGTCTCCTTCGCCATGGACGAAGCCGGCGAACTCTACGCCGTCGGGTTCGAAGGCATTGTCTATAAGCTCGACCTCTCCGCGGCGCGGTTCGACACGCTGGCGGCGGAGTAGCTCCGCGCCCTTTTTTCGCGTCGCCAGGCCCGAGGTCCCGGGCCAAGTTCGCCGCATGACATCCCTGCGCGCCTCGCTGGCATCGGTCCTGATCGCGCTGCTCTCGCTCGGCACCGTCCGGGCCGCGGCACCGCTCAAGGCCCTGATCCTGGACGGCCAGAACAACCACGACTGGAAGTCCTCCACCCCGCACCTGAAGCAGGTGATCGAGGCGACCGGGCTGTTCGCCGTCGACGTCGCCACCGCGCCCGGCAAAGGCGGCGACATGGGCGCGTTCCGGCCGAAGTTCACCGACTACCAGGTGGTCGTCTCCAACTACAACGGGGAACGCTGGTCGAAGGAGACCGAGGCGGCCTTGGTCGACTTCGTGCGCAAAGGCGGCGGGTTCGTGCCGGTCCACGCGGCGAACAACGCGTTCCCGGACTGGAAGGGCTACAACGAGATGATCGGCGTCGGCGGCTGGGGCGGGCGCGATGAGAAGTCCGGCCCGTGGCTGCATTGGGAAGGCAAGCTGGTCCGCGACCTTTCTCCCGGACCCGGCGGGAGCCACGGCAAACAGCACGCGTTCCTGATGGAGACCCGCGCGCCGGAGCATCCGGTGATGAAGGGCCTGCCGACCCGCTGGATGCACGCGAAGGACGAGCTCTACGACCGTCTGCGCGGACCGGCCGAGAACGTCACGGTGCTCGCCACGGCGTATTCCGACCCGGCGACCAACGGCACCGGGAAGAACGAGGCGCTCCTGTTCGCCATCCAGTTCGGACGCGGCCGGGTCTTCCACACCGCCCTCGGCCACAACAACGGTCCCGACCTCACCTCCCAGAAGTGCGCCGGGTTCATCACCACCTTGCAGCGCGGCGTCGAATGGGCCGCCACCGGCAAGGTGACGCAGAAGGTCCCCGTGGATTTCCCGGGCGAGGACGCGGTGCGATCGCGGCCGTGAGCCGTGGCCGGCCCGGGGGCTCCACCCGGCGGCCCGACCAACTTGGCCATCCCTCGTCGTCGCCCTCGCCGATCCCGCTGCCCGGACGGGCCCGTTCTCCGCCCCAAGCGATGTTTGACACCACGCTGGATCCGGGAAGCCTACGGCGACCGTCGGTCCGCGTCGGCGATGCACCCATGAACCCCGTCCTCTTCCCTGCCAATCCGACCCGCGCCTCGCGGGCCGTCCTATCGCTCCTCGTGACGGCCGCCGCCGCCGGCGTCCTTCTCGCGCAGTCGCTCTCGCCCGCGATCGACCCCGTCTGCGGCCTGCCCAGGCTCACCCTGCGCGGCACCGCCGTCGGCGAGACCTATCAGGTGCTGGGCACCGATGATCTCAACGCCCCGGGAGCGTGGGAGAACCTGATGCAGCTGGTCCCCGGCGCGGGCGGACACCAGTGGTTCGAGACCGCGGCGCTGCCGCAAGGACGGCGCTTCTACCGCGTCGAGCGCGTGACCGCCCCGCCGGCCCTGCCGCTCGACGACTTCGCGCTGAACGACCATCGCGGCGTGCAGCACCAGCTCTTCCGCGAAGGCGACGCGAAGGCCGTCGTCCTCGTCTTCACCGACAACGAGCATCTCACCGGAGCGTGGTCGGCGCTGAAGCCGCTCCAAGCGAAGTTCGGGCCCCAGGGCGTGCTGTTCTGGCTCATCAACCCGAAGGATCCCCGCGCCTCGCTCGCCGCCGCTGCCGCCGCCGCCGGGGTCGACGTCCCGGTGCTGCACGACGTGGCCCAGCTGGTCGCGCGCACCTACCAGGCCGGCACCGCGCTGGAGACCGTCGCGGTCGACAACCTGACGCTCGAGGTCTTCTACAAAGGTCCGGTGACCGACCTCTGCGAGACGCCGGCCGGGACCGTCGAGCAGCCGTATCTCGCCCAAGCGCTGGAGCAGTTCACCGCCCAGAAGACCGTCGTCGTCCAGACGGTGAAGGCCCGCGGCAAGCCGCTCGGCATCGAGGCGCTCCCGGAGCCGTCCTTCGCGCGCGACATCGCGCCGCTGGTCCGGGCCAAGTGCGTGACCTGCCATCGGCCGGGAGACATCGGGTCATGGTCGATGACGAACCACGCCGTCCTCGCGGAACATTCGGCCAGCATGCGGCGGGACATCCTCACCGGCATCATGCCCCCGTGGCACGCCGACCCCGCGTCCGGAAAGTTCGCCAACGATTCATCGCTCACCCCGACCGAGGCCGCCCGTCTCGTCGCCTGGATCGACGCCGGGGCCAAGCTCGGGAGCGACGAGGATGTCCTCGCGACCCAGCCGCCCGCGCCTCCGGTCACCTGGCCGCTCGGCCAACCCGACCTGGTGCTCTCGATCCCCACGGAATCGATCCCGGCCACCGGCGACGTCGATTACCGCTACCTGGTCATTCCGAACCCGAAGACGACCAACGTCTGGCTGCGCGCCGCCACGGTGCGCCCGGGCAACCGCCAAGTGGTCCATCACGCGCTCGTCTTCTCCGGGGCCAATCTCATCGACGCCGCGCTCCAGGCGAAGGGCGGGCTCGGCGGCTACTTCGCCGGCTACGTGCCCGGCATGGATGCGGTGGAATTCCCGACCGGAACGGGCAAGCTGCTGAAGAAGGGCAGCTATCTGGTGTTCCAGATGCATTACACCACCACGGGCACCGCGACGACGGACAAGACCGAGATCGGGCTCTACTTCGCGAAGACGCCGCCGGCCGAGGAACTGATGACCGTCGCGGCCTACGACATCGGTTTCCAGATCCTGCCCAACGCCAAGGACCACGAGGTCGTCGCCGAGACCACGCTGTCGCGCGACGCCGTGCTGCATGAGATGAGCCCGCACATGCACCTCCGCGGCCGGCGCATGCGTTTCGAGGCGGTCTTGGCCGACGGCAGCACCGAGACGCTGCTGAACATCCCCGCCTATCAGTTCGCGTGGCAGACCCTCTTCCGCCTCGCGGAGCCGAAACGGTTGCCGGCCGGCACCCGCATCCGCGTCACCGGCGGCTTCGACAACTCGGTGTGGAACCCGTGGAACCCGGACCCGACACAGACGGTCAGCTTCGGCGAGCAGACCTACGACGAGATGCTCATCGGCTACCTCAACCTCGTCTGGAAATAGACTAGGGAACCGGAGAGGGCGCCAGGACACGGCGCTTCCGGGACCTGACCACGCCGTCGTGCGCCCCCCAGGACCAGACCCGTACGCCGTGCTCGGCCTGGAGCGCGATTGCACCAACGAGCAGATCCGCGCCGCCTACCGCATCCTCGCGCGGCAGCATCATCCCGACCTGAACCCGGGATCGGCCGAAGCCGCCGACATCACCCGCGCGCTCACCGCCGCCTACGAGACGCTCGGGGATCCTGTCCGGCGCGAGGCCCACGACCGGGCGCAGGATGCCCGGACGAGCGCCGCCGGCGGACGACGACGCGGCGCTGCCGTGCGGGACATCGCCCAGGACGTCCACTTGCGCATCCTGGAATTCTTGCGAGGCGCGTCGCTACAGATCCGTGTCGTCGACCCCGCGGTCCCGACCGGTCCGGAGACGTATCCCTTGGAGATCCCGCCTGGCTCCGCGGTCGGCGTACGCTTCCGAGTCGCCCGATCGGCGGATGCGGGAGGAGGAACGGTGGTCGTCCGGGTCCGCGCGCTGCCGGATCCGCGGTTCAAGGTGCAGGGCGCCGATCTGCGGTGCGACCTGAGGATCTCCACGCACCGCGCGACGCAGGGCGGTCCGG
>CANGMH010000352.1 GCA_947454005.1 Verrucomicrobiota bacterium | reverse complement strand
GGCGGTCATGCCCGGCCGCACCCGCGTGTCGACGTTCTTGAGCAGGATGCGCGCGGCGAAGCCCTTGAGGTTGTTCTTGATCATCGCCTGCGGCGCGAGGCGCTCGACCTTGCCGGTGATCTTGAGCCCGGGGACGGCCTCGATGCTGACCTCGACCTCCTGTTCGACGCGGAGCCGGGTGACGTCGGCCTGGTTGATGTGCGCGTTGATGATGAGGTCGTTGAGGTTCGCGATGGTCAGCACCTCGGTGCCGGAATTGAAGCCGCCGGAGCCGCTGACCGCCTGGCCGTTCGAGACGGGACGCGTGAGCACGGTGCAATCGAACGGCGCGGTGACGCGGGTCTTGCGCAGCTTGTCGTTCACGAGGTCGAGGGCCTTCTGGGCGCGCTCGATGTCGTTCTTCGCGAGCGCGAACCGCGTGCGGGTGTCCTCGTAGTCCTGCTGCGGGAGGAGCCTCACGTCGAACAGCTGCTGCGCCCGCTTGTAATCTCGTTCCGACTGGTCGAGCTGCAGCTTGCTGCGGTCGATGGCGGTCTCCTGGGATTGCTTCTCGATCTGCAGGTCGCGGTCGTCGAGCTGGAACAGCAGCTGGTCCTTCTTGAGGACGTCGCCCACGTCCACGGGCAACAGGAGGATCTTGCCGTTCACCTCGGGCCGCACGCTCACCTGCTCGGAGGGCGTGATCTCGCCGGCCGCGCTCACCGAGAAGCGGATGTTCCGCGTCTCCAGCGTCGCGGTGGTCGGACGACCGCTGGCAGCGGCGACCGTCGAGGCGGCCGTCTGCTTCTTCTGCCAGACGGTCCAGCCGCCGAAACCCAAAGCGGCGATCAAGAGCAATGCTCCCAGTGTTTTCATGCGGTTTGTCGCGACAGGATAAACTTGATACGTAGACGTGCAATCATCGATCGCGCCCGGCGTTGTGCCGGAAGCTTGGAATCGTCAACTCTCCCCGGACTGACATGCCGTCCATGGAATTCATCCCGATCTCGGCCGCCGCAATCCTTCTTCTGCGATGGGCCGCCGAAGCCGGCCTGGCGTGGCTCAACCGCCGACACGTCCGGGCGCATGCCGATGCGGTGCCCGAGGCGTTCCGCGACATCGTGGATGCCCCGACCTACGCGAAATCGGTCGCCTACACGCTCGCGAGATCACGTTTCGGCCAATGGGAGGACGGCTGCGGGATCGTCCCCCTGTTCATCGCGCTGTTCGGGGGGGGGCTGGCGTGGAGCTTCGGCTGGTCCCGCGCCCATGTCGGCGCCTCGGCGTGGGCGGATGCGGCCTGGCTGTTCGCCGTCGGGGCGGCGCTCTCGGTGCCGTCCCTGCCCTTCGATTGGTGGGGACAGTTCCGTCTGGAGGAACGGTTCGGCTTCAACACCACGACGCCGAAACTCTGGCTGCTCGACCGGATCAAGGGCCTGCTGCTCGCGGTGGTGATCGGTTATCCCCTCCTGGCGCTCATGCTGAAGCTGGTCGGATGGATGGGCCCGCTCTGGTGGCTCTGGGCGTGGGCGGTGATGACGGGCTTCCAGCTCGTGATGATGGTGGTCGCGCCGGTGTTGATCCTCCCGCTGTTCAACAAGCTCACGCCGCTCGAAGCAGGATCGCTGCGCGACCGCCTGTTGAAGCTCGGCGAGCGGACCGGTTTCTCGGCGAAGACCATCCTGGTGATGGACGGCAGCAAACGGTCGCGCCACTCGAACGCTTTCTTCACCGGTTTCGGCCCTTTCCGGAAGATCGTGCTCTTCGACACGCTCATCGCGCAGCTGAGCGAGCCCGAGCTGGAGGCCGTGCTGGCCCACGAGGTCGGCCACCACAAGCGCGGGCACATCCCGAAGATGCTGGCATGGGCGGCCGCGAGCTCGCTGGCGGCGTTCGCGCTGATCGGCTGGCTGGCGGAGCAGACCGCGTTCTACCGGGCGTTCGGCTTCGCGGCGGACGCCGGGGTCGCGCCCGCGCTGCTGCTGTTCGCGTTGCTGAGCGGGGCGGTGACGTTCTGGTTCGGGCCGGTCGGGAACTTCTGGTCACGCCGCCACGAATACGAGGCCGACGCCTATGCGGCCGACGCGATGGGGGAGACCGCGTCGCTCACCGACGCGCTGCGGAAGCTCACCGAGAAGAACCTATCCAACCTCACGCCGCATCCGCTGTTCAGCGCCTGGCACTACTCGCATCCGACCCTCTTGGAGCGCGAAGCCGGGCTGGCGCGCGTCCGGGGAAAGCAGGACGGCCGGTAGGACGGTCCGCCGCGGGCGGGTCATCGCCGCCGCCCGTCCTCCTCGTCGCCCGCCTCACTTGTCCGGGATGGTCACGACACCGCCGGCCTCGATGGTCAGCTTGGGCGTCTTGATCCGGGAAGGCGTCGTGGCGGTGGGCTGCTGGCCGACAGGATTGATGTTGTAGGTCTCGCCGACGACCGCGACCGGGAACTTGCCGTTCTGGAAGTACGGCGACAGGTCCTGCTCCGAGGGCGTGTCGTTGTCGCCCTTCTTGTGCTCCGCGGCCCAAAGCTGCTTCTGGTTGTCGATGACCCGGAGGTTCTGGACGATCGAGCCGAGGCGGGCGGTGGCGAGCGCGCCGTTGATGTTCGGGATCGCCACCATCGCGAGCAGGCCGATGATCATGATGACGATCATGATCTCGATGAGCGTGAAGCCCGCGCGGAGCGGGGAACGGCGGATGTTCGAGCGGAGTTTCATGGCGGAGAACGATTGTGTGTCCTTCGGACGGGCGCAGCGGGCAAACACCGATGGTCGGCAAAGGTTGCACCGAGCCCGCGACACTCCCGGAAGACGCGCGGAAACTAACGGCGGCCCGCTCCGTTTCAATCCGCATTTATCCGCCGGCCCGAAGCGCGACGGCGGTCCCCGTCGTCGACGCGGCTTGAACCCTTCCCGCCCGACCCGCTACCAATCGCCGGCCATCCGGGCCCCACGTGATGTCCGCCACCGTCCGCAGATCCATCCGACCGTCGCATCTCCTCGGGGTTGCAGGTCATCCATCCGCCATGCCGAGCCTCGCCACGAAACTCGTCGATCGGTTCCTGCGCGCCCGGGACCTCCGGCAGATCACTTATTATCTGGTCCCCGGGATGAAGATCCTGGCCATGGGTCGCGGCCAGGACTGGCTGCTGGGACGGTCGGGTGTCGCCGGCCCCGGCAGCCTCGGGCTCGACCCGGCGCTGACCGCCGAGGTGACGACGCCACCAGGACACCGACGGCGTCCGTGGCGTCCGGAAAAGGGCGTCCCGTCGGATGCCGGGATGTTCGACGCGGTCGTCACCGTGGGTCGGTTCGATGATCCGGCCGGCCTCGCGGACGGGGTCTCGGGGATCCTCCGTGCCGACGGCCTGCTCATCGTGGTGGTCGAATCGCGCGCGTCGGTGTGGATCCGGAATGTCGGTTTCGTTTTCCGGCGGCTGGCCGGGATGCCTTGTCCTCCGCCGGCGCGTCCGGAGCGTCCTGACCACGTTTTTTTTCTGCCCCGGTTCCGCCTTCTCCGGTACGTTCATTGCCGTCTCTGGTCCCGGGAACTGCTCGTCTTCGAGCGCACCGGTTCCATCCCATCGTGAACTTGACCTCCGCCAACCCGTACCTGTCGAGCCCCCGGCCCGACAGCAATGCCGACATCAAGCCGTGCCTCTCGGTGGTGATGCCTGTGTACAACGAGGCGGCCACGGTCGGAAAGATCATCGCCATGGTCCTGGCCCAGGCGCCGGTCCAGGAGCTGGTGATCGTCGAGGACTGCTCGAAGGACGACACCTGGGCCGCCTTGCAGGAGTGGCCGCGACGCGACCCGAGGGTGAGGCTGTTCCGCCACGAGGTGAACCAGGGCAAAGGCGCGGCCCTCCGGACCGGGTTCGCCCACGCCACCGCACCGTACGTCATCATCCAGGACGCCGACCTCGAGTACGATCCCACGGAGTATTGGACGCTCCTTCTCCCGCTGCTCGCCGGGAAAGCCGATGTCGTCTTTGGCAGCCGCTTCGCCGGCGGGCCGCACCGCGTGCTCTACTACTGGCACAGCGTGGGCAACAAGGTCCTCACCACGCTCTCCAACATGGCCACCAACCTCTCGCTCACCGACATGGAGACCTGCTACAAGGTCTTCCGCCTGGAGGTGCTGAAGCAGATCCAGGTCGAGGAGGACCGGTTCGGTTTCGAGCCGGAGATCACCGCCAAGGTCGCCAAGCTCGGCGTGCGCGTCTTCGAGGTGCCGGTCAGCTACAACGGGCGCACCTATGCCGAAGGCAAGAAGATCGGCTGGAAGGACGGGTTCAGCGCCCTCCGCTGCATCGCCCGGTACGGGCTGCTCCGCTGATGACGACCTCCGGCGTCAACACGACCGCGGCGACGGCGGACTTCGAGTTCGCCGCCTTGGCCGAGGCCAGGAACTACCGGGCCGCGCTCGCCGAGGAGTTCGCTCCGGCGCTCCGCGGCAAGGTCGTCGAGGTCGGTGCCGGCATCGGCCAGATGACCTCCGTTTTCCGCGCGCTCCCCGGCGTCGAACAGATCGTCGCGGTCGAGCCCGATGCCCGGTTCCACGCCCCGTTCCGACGGGACAACCCGGCCACGCGCCTTGTGGAGGGCATCGTTTCCGACCTCCCGGAACGGACCGGATGGGACGCGATCGTCGCCATCAACGTGCTC
>CANGMH010000351.1 GCA_947454005.1 Verrucomicrobiota bacterium | reverse complement strand
AGCTGCCGCAGGGCATCTGGGAGATCCGCCACACCAGCCGCGCCGAGACCCCGGGCCGGTTCCACGCCTTGCCGGCCTTGGCCCACGCGATGTACGTGCCGGAGATCCGCGCGAACTCCGGCGAGGTCCGGGTGGAGGTTAAGGACGGCAGGCGATAGCAATCGACGGCCGATGGCCGGCCGCCTTGCTGATCCCGCACCTCTGTTTGCGGGCGACCCGGAACGAACCGGTGTCTACGCGCGTTTCCCCGCGCGGTACTCGCTGGGGGTGACGCCCTCGTGGCGCTTGAACGCGACGCTCAGGTATTCCACGTGGGTGAATCCGGTGCGCTCGGCGATCGCGGCGAGCGGCAGGTCGGTGTCCGACAGCAGGCGCTTCACCCGGTCGAGCTTCACCCCGAGGATCTGCGCATGGGGCGAACGCCCGAGCAGCTTCTGGAAACGCGTCTCCAGCACCCTTCGTGAGAGCGGCACCGCCTTGAGCACGTCCGCCACGCTGATGCCCTCGCAGGCATGCGCGCGGATGTGGCGGACCGCGGTGGAGATGTGCTTGTCGTCGACGGCGACCACATCGGTGGATTGCCGGGTCGCCACGCCGAGGGGCGCGAAGAGCCGGCCTTCGCCGCGGATCTTCTCCCCGCGCATGAGCCGGGCCAGCAGCGCGGCCGCCATGTAACCGGTTCGGCGCACGTCGGGGATCACGCTGGACAACGGCGGATCGGCGAGGTCGCAGAGCAGCTCGTCGTTGTCCACGCCCACGACCGCGACCTCGTCCGGCACGGCCACGCCCAGGCGCCGGCACGCTTCGAGCACCTGCACGCCGCGGATGTCGTAGCCGGCGAAGATGCCCACCGGTTTCGGCAGCCCGCGGACCCATTTCGCGAGTGCCACCGCCTCGGCCTCGCCGTCCGGCGGGTTGGCGCCGCGGCGCGCGGTGCGCTCGGTGAAGGCGGAGAAGCTGCCTCCGCCCTCGACCACATGGGCCGCGAAGGCCTCGCCGCGCCAGCGCGACCAATTGAAACGGGCGTCCCCGCAATAGCCGAAGCTCCGGAAACCGCGCTCGCGCAGATGCTCGGCCGCGCTGCGCGCGATGGCGCGGTCGTCGGTCTCGAGCCACGGCACGTCGGGCAGCTGCCGCGCCGCGCTCACGTCCACCGCGGGCAGCTTCGTCGCGGCCACCGCGCGCGCGAGGGCCGGGGTCTCGATGCGGGCGATGATGCCGTCGCCCTTCCAGTCGCGGAGCCATCCGGGCGGCGCGGCGCCGCGGCCGGCCTCGGCCAGCCAGATGCTCCAAGGTCCGTGCTCGCGCAACCAGGCGCGCACGCCGTGCAGGAGCTCGCGGGCATAGGCGTTCGAGGTCTCGACCAGCAGGGCGACTTTCGGCGGGCGGGGCATCTTCGGTGTCGGAGGACGCCGGGCATCGGACACCATCGGCAGCCGGTCGCACAACGCGCATTTCATCCGTGAAAAACCTCATGCGGATCGCGCGCAAGCTCATGGACGGCGTGCGCCGCGGATGTTGTGCTGTGAATGTTCCCGCCGCGCCGACACGCCTCCGTGCATGCCCGCATCTCGGCCGCGGGACGTCACCGCCATGAAACAGACACCGTCCCGCCCCTCCGCCCGCGCGTTCACGCTCATCGAGCTGCTCGTCGTGATCGCCATCATCGCCATCCTCGCCGGCATGCTGCTGCCCGCGCTCGGCAAGGCGAAGAGCAAGGCGGTCCAGGTGAAGTGCAACAGCAACATGCGCCAGCTCGGCATCGCCGTCCGAATGTACGCCGACGACAACAAGGAACGTTTCCCCGATTGCAACGGAGCCGCGTGGCCCTGGGACATGCCCGCCGCCGCCGCCAACGCGTTGGTCCGGAACGGAGGCCAGCGGCACATCCTCTACTGCCCCGCGTTCGCGAAGCAGGACAACGACACGCTGTGGAGCTTCACCACCGGCACGACCAACGAGATCACCAAGGAAGGCAACACCGGCTACCGGGTCATCGGTTATGCGGTCGCTTTCAAGAACTCCGGCCGCATCCGCGCCACCAACATCACCGAGTCGCTCAACCCGGCGCCTTGGAAGGTCAACGGACAGGACTACGATCCCGGCCCTTCGGCCCGGGTCGTGGCGGCCGACGGCACCATCTCGGAAGGCGAGAACGAGCTGGACCGGACCAAGAACAAATACTCGAAGATCGACGGCGGCTGGAAAGGCCACCAGGCCCCGCACCTCGACGGCAAGGTCCCGGCCGGCGGCAACCTTCTCCTGCTCGACGGCCATGCCGAATGGAGGAAGTTCCAGGCGATGAAGGTCCGCACCACCGGCGGGCCCGCGTTCTGGTGGTGACCTCCTCATCGTTCCTTCTTCTCCCTCGCAAGCCCCGGTGAGTCATGGATTGACCGCCGGGGCTTCGTCGTCAGTGTCGCCAGCATATCCTGCATGAAGCCCTTCCCGTTGCCCTCGCTCGCCGTTGCCCTAGCCCTCGCGGCCCCCGTCCTCGGTGAGCTGCCGCGTCATCCCAAGTTCGGCTTCCCGGTCTACACCAACGCGCCGTCGGGACGTCAGCTCGCGGGCCAGCACAAACCGGCCGACAACCCGGCGCTCTCGCCCTCGGACGAGCAGAAGTCGTTCGTCGTCCCGCCCGGATTCCAGGTGCGCCTCTTCGCCAGCGAGCCCGAGGTGGTGAACCCGGTGGCGATGTCCTTCGACGAGCGCGGACGCCTGTGGGTGCTGGAGCTCTACGAGTATCCGCTCGGCACCAAGCCCGGCGAGAAGGGCCGCGACCGCATCAAGATCCTCGAGGACACCGACGGCGACGGCCGCGCCGACAAGGTGACCGTCTTCGCCGACGGCATGACGCTCGCCACCGGCCTGCTGGTCGGGAACGGCGGCGTGTACGTGGGCGAGGCGCCGCACCTGTGGTTCATGCGCGACACCGACGGCGACGACGTCGCGGACGAGAAGACCGAGGTGCTCACCGGCTTCGGCCTCGAGGACCGGCACGAGCTGCTCAACGGCTTCACCTGGGGCCCGGACGGCCAGCTCTACATGACGCACGGCGTCTTCACCGCCACCAAGGCCAAGGACCCGGCCAACCCGGCCGCCGCGCCGGTGGTCGTGAGCGCCGGCGTCGCCCGGCTCGACACCCGGACCCGCAAGTTCGAGGTCTTCGCCGAAGGCACGAGCAACCCGTGGGGCGTGGATTTCGACGCGAAGGGCAACGCCTTCGTCAGCGCCTGCGTGATCGACCATCTGTTCCACCTCGCGCCCGGCGGCCTTTATTCGCGCCAAGCCGGACAGGCGCCGTTCCCGTACGCGTACGGCGAGCTGCCGAGCATCGTGGACCACAAGCACCACATGGCCGCCTACGCCGGCATCGACATCTACCAGGGCGACCAATGGCCAAAGGGATGGCTCGGGGCGGCGTTGCACGGGAACATCCACCAGAACGCGCTGAACATCGACCGGCTCACGCCGAAGGGCTCGAGCTTCGTCGCGACCCAGTGGACGGAGAGCGGCGACTTCATGACCACGAAGGACGGCTGGTTCATGCCCGTGAGCACCCAGACCGGCCCCGACGGCGCGGTGTGGGTGATGGATTGGTACGATCGCTATCCGTGCTACCAGAACGCCAACGCCGACCCCGCCGGCGTCGACCGCGAACGCGGCCGCATCTGGCGCGTGGTCTGGACCGGCGACGACGCGGCCAGGCCCGTGCCGTCGCGTCCGACGCGCGACATGGACCTCTCCAAGCTCTCCAGCCAAGACCTCGCCAAGCTGCTCGCGCATCCCAACGTGTGGCAGCGCCGCATGGCGCAACGCGTCCTCACCGGACGCGGCATCACCGCCTTCGGCCCGCGCGAGCTGCACCCGAAGACTCCGCTGCACGACTTGCTGAAGAACGGCTCCACGCTGGAGTCGCGGCTCGCCGCGTTGTGGACGCTGCACAGCACCGGGTTGCTCGACGAAGGCGGGCTGGAGACCGCCGCCGAGGACAAGGATCCCGCCGTGCGCGCGTGGGCCGCCCGGCTGGTCGGGGAACGCGGTCTCCTCCTGAAGGATTCTTTCCAGTTGCTGGCCAAGCTCTCTGAAGACCCCGACCTGACGGTGCGGCTCGGCGTGGCGGTGGCGGCGCGGCAGTTCGTGTCCGGATCGTTGACCGTCGACACGGCGCCGAGGGCGCCGATCAACGAGGTCGTGACCGGCGGCATCCTCAGCGGGTTGTTCCTCAACTCGACGAAGGGCACCGACCCGACGCTGGATTTCCTCTTCTGGATGGCGCTGGAACCGGTCATCGCCTTCGACCCGGTCCATGCCATCGGCTTCTACAAGGACGACGGCGCGAAGAAGACGCTGCCGTTCTCGGCGGAGGTCCTCCGCAAGATCATGCGCCGGACCTGCGACCTGCGCGACGAGGTCATGTTGGGCCGGGCGGTGCTGGAGTTCGGCAAGATCCCTGCCGATGCCAAGGCCACGATCGTCGCGGGCCTGCAAGGCCTGCTCGAAGGCCAGCGCGGCAAGGCGCTCGCGCCGGATGCCGCCGCGGTCGCCGTGGTCTCCCGGCTCGCCCGGTCGGCCGATGGCGACATCGCCAAAGTCGCCCAGCAGCTCGGCTCGCTCTGGGGCGACGCCTCGGCGGTCAAAGCCAGCCTCGCCCGT
>CANGMH010000350.1 GCA_947454005.1 Verrucomicrobiota bacterium | reverse complement strand
GCTGCGCCGGAACATCCTCCGCTCGTTCCTCACGATGCTCGGGATCATCGTCGGCATCGCCTCCGTCATCGTCGGCGTCAGCATGGGCACCGGTGCGAAGGCCGAGGTCGACAAACGCATCGCCAGCATGGGCCAGAACCTCATCACGGTGATGTCCGGCAACATGTCCCGCGGCGGCGTCCGCGGCGGATTCGGCATGGCGCCGAACCTCTCCGTCGAGGACTACGAGGCCTTGCGCCGGGACGTCCCCGGGGTCGCCGCGTCCAGCCCGGAGGCGCGCACGCAGGGCCAGATCAACGCCGGGAACCAGAACACCTCGGTGCAGATCTCCGGTGTCAGCGCCGAGTACCTGACCGCCCGTTCGTGGCCGCTCCGGGGCGGCGACAACTTCACCGACGCCGATGTCCGCGGGGCCGCGAAGGTCTGCCTCATCGGCAGCACCACCGCCAAGACGTTGTTCGGCGAGAACGTCGACCCCGTCGGCCAGACGATCCGCATCAAGAACGCGCCGTTCACCATCGTCGGCTGGCTCGAGGTCAAGGGTTCCGGGAGCTTCGGCCAGGACCAGGACGACCTCGTGCTCGTGCCCTACACCAGCGTGATGAAGCGCCTCTCCGGCGACACCAAGTTCCGGTCGATCTTCGTGCAGGCGGAATCTTCCTCCGCCATCCCGGCGGTCCAGGCGCAGCTCACCGAGTTCCTGCGCCAGCGCCACCAGATCGCCGAGGGCAAGGACGACGACTTCATGGTGCGGACGCAGCAGGAGACCAGCGATTTCTTCAACGCCAACAACCAGATCATGACGGTCCTGATCGGCTTCTTCGCCGGCATCTCGCTCGTGGTCGGCGGCATCGGCATCATGAACATCATGCTGGTGAGCGTCACCGAGCGGACCCGCGAGATCGGCATCCGCCTCGCCGTCGGCGCCCGCGGCCGCGATGTCCTGCGCCAGTTCCTCATCGAGGCCGTGCTGCTCAGCGTGGTCGGCGGCGCCCTGGGCATCGGCACCGGCTATTGGCTCGCGCCGCTGCTCACCAAGTTCGCCGGCTTCCCGACGTTGATCTCGAGCACCTCGGTCATCGTCGCCTTCAGCGTCAGCGCGGTGATCGGCATCGTCTTCGGCTTCTTCCCCGCCCTCAAGGCCGCGCGCCTCGACCCCATCGACGCGCTGCGCTACGAATAGTCCGCCTTCGGCGTAACCGGTGCCGCCGCGGCGCGTCACCTCCTACGAACATGAAACGCTCCCAGATCCTCGTCCTGGTCGCCGTCGGGCTCGCCGCCGCGTACACCGGCCGCCTCGCTTGGAGGGCCCACAAGGACATCGTCACGCTCGACGTCCACAACATGAAGGTGGTCGACGTGGCGAAGAAGCTGCGCTGGCAGACGTGGGAGAGCATCACGGTCCACAAGGACCTCACCAACCGGGTCACCATCCAGGTCGAGGACCAGCCGCTCGTCGGCGTGCTCGCCCTCATCGCCGACCAGTGCGAGGGACGTTGGTCCGTCGCCTATCCGCTCTACACCACCGGAGCCAAGCTCGCCCTCGCCAAGCGGGTCGCCACCGGCGAGGTCGAGTCGCCCCAGCCGGGCTGGACCAACTGGAACGCCCGACCGAACTTCGCCGCGATCGCGGCCCGCATGGCGGCCGGCGACACCAACGCGGCGCCGGGCGCCGGTGGACCGGGCGGCGGGTTCGGCGGGTTCGGCGGCGGTCCGGGAGGCATGTTCGGCATGAACGAAGGCCCGGCGATCCCCAAGCCCGTCACCTTCGAGTTCGCCGGCCAGACGCCGGTCGAGGCGGCCGCCGAGCTACGGAAGTTCGGGAAGGTCAAGGTCGTGCCCGAGGACGGCACGCTGCGCCCGGTCAAACTGGACCTCAAGGACGCGTCGATGGACAAGGCGGTCGCCCAGCTCGCCAAATGGGTCGGCCGCAAGTGGGCCAAGTTCTATGCGATCGAGCCGCGCGGCGGGTTCCGCCCGACAGCGGCCGACCGCGAGGCGATGGCGGCGATCCCGCGGCCCGACATGGAGCAGATGCGCCAGCGCTTCCAGAATTTCGAGCCGACCCCGGAGATGCAGGCGCGCATGACCCAGCGGATGCTCGACGGCATCAAGAACAGCACCCCGGAACAACGCGCCCAGCGCGGCCGTCGGTTCGGTGGCGGCGGCGGGCCCGGTGGAGGTGGAGGTGGAGGTGGCCGCGGGGGCGGCGGGCCGGGCGGACGTTGAATCCATCACATCACCAACTCGACCACTCCAGCACACACGGCCATGAAATCTTCCTTCATCCTCCAAGCCTCATCGCTCCGGCGCGCGTTCACGCTCATCGAGTTGCTCGTCGTCATCGCCATCATCGCCATCTTGGCGGGCATGCTCCTGCCCGCCCTCGGCAAAGCGAAGCGCAAGGCCAGCGACATCGCCTGCATCAGCAACCTCCGCCAGCTGGGCATCGCCTTGCAGAGCTACGCCGGCGACAACCAGGACTACCTTCCGGCGGCCGAGCCGTTGCCGTCCCTGAACGGCACCAACAAGCTCCCCCGCATCAGCGATGTGTTGGCGCAGTATGCCGGTTCTTCGTCCAGCACCAACGTGTCGGCCAACAGCGTCTTCAAGTGCCCGCTCGATTATCGCTACGACGACCAAGGCAAGGGCACGCAGTACGGCTACTACAAGCTCGAGGGGACCAGCTACGAGTGGAACCCGATCTACAACAAGCGGAAGCTCGGCCGCACCAGCACCCGCATGCAGCTCGAGCTCGTGCCGTTGATGTACGACTTCGAGAACTGGCACAACGGCGGCATGCGCGCCAAGGGCAACACCAACGATCTCGAGACCACCGGCGTCGCCGCCACCAGCGGCGCCAAGAACGCCGTGTTCACCGACGGCCACGCCGCGCCGTTGAAGTGACGCGGCGATCCCTCCGTCCGGCGGTCGGCTGATCCGACCGCCCTGGATCAGCCGAGGCCGGGAGGTCGGGCTTAGCCCTCGCGGACCCAGCGCAGATCCAGCCGTCGCTCCGTCGTCGGGGTCAGCTTGAAGGCCTCGCCCGGCGGGAGTCCTTCGATCCAGCACAATTCGCCGCCCGCCGCTTCGGCCAGCACCCGTCCGCGCCGTTCCGATGCCGGGATCTTGCGGTCGACAAAGAGGTCTTGGACTTTGGCGCTGCCCGGTGATCCCAGCGGTCGGAAGCGGTCGCCGGCCCGCCAATGGCGCAACCGCAGAACCGGTCCGACCCGGTCGGCATCCAGTTGCTCGCGGCCCGCGACGGCGCCCGGCCGTTTCGGGCCCGGCGCGGTCCGGATCCGCCATTCCAAGCGGCCGCCGCCGAATTCCACCGTTCCGCGCCCGGGACCGAGGTCGATGGTGAGCGTTGCGTCGCGGAACTCGGACGGCGCCGTGCGCGCCCCGGTCCGGATCCGCCCGCGGCCGTCGTGCGCCAGCCGATCTCCGGCCGCGACCGTCACCACGGCCTTTCCAAGCCGCAGCGTCTCGATGAGATCGAACCCGCCCTCATGTCCGGCCTTCCGCAGCTGCTCGCGCAGGACCGCGCGCTGCACGGCCGGATGCAGCGTGCTGAAATCCGGTCGCGCGGTCGCGGCCGACCATCGCTCGGCGGCCTGCTTCACGAAACCGGCCTCGGTGCCGACGACTTCGGCCGCACGGCACAGGAGCTTGCGGATCGCCGGGGTGAAGTCCTGCTCCAGCACCGGGAGCAGCTCGTGTCGGATCCGGTTGCGCAGGATGTCGCGGTCGTCGTTCGAGCAGTCTTCGCGGGATCCCAGCCGCTTCGCCTTCTGATGCGCGAGCAGGTCCGCCTTCGGCAGACCGAGCAGCGGTCGGACCAAGGTCCTTGACGGATCTGCCGGCGACGGGGAGTTCCAGGCCATCCCGCCCAAGCCTTCGCCGCCCGCGCCGCGGAGCAGCCGCAGAAGGAACAGTTCCGCCTGGTCGTCCGCGTGATGGGCCAAGGCGATCACCGATGCCCGGTGCTCCGCCGCGGTCCGCGCCAAGAACGCGTGACGCAGCTTTCGCGCGCTCATCTCCAGCGAAGTCCGGGACCGCGCCATCTCGGCCCGCACGTCGAGGCGATCCGACGCGGCCGGATGCCCGAGCCGGGCCGCGAGTCCGAGCACGAACGCTTCGTCGCGGTCCGATGCGTCGCCCCGGAGCTGATGGTTGGCGTGGGCGACGACCAGGTGGAGCCCGTCGCGGACGGCCACCCGGTGGAACAGGTCCAGCAACACGACCGAATCGGTGCCGCCCGAGACGGCGACGACGACGCGGCCGTCCTCCGGGAGCAGCGAGTGCCGCCGGAGATCCGCGCGAAATCGTCGGAGAAGCCCGTCCACGGCGCGCAGGGTAGGGCACCCGGTGGCAGAAGGAAGCCCGGCAAGGTCCGGTCCGCCGCCCTCCATCCGGGGCGAGGCTTCAGCCGTGGTGCGCGTGCCAGAGCAGCCGCAGGCCTTCGAGCGTGAGGTCCGGCCGGACGGCGGTGATCTCGGGCAATCCGCGGGCGATGAGCTTCGCGTAGCCGCCGGTGGCGACGACCGGGAGCCGGCGCGCGCGGAGGTCGCGCTTCAGCTCGCCGATGAGCCCGCGCACCAGGCCGCGATAGCCGTGGACCGCGCCGACCAGCATCGCCTGCTCGGTGTCCTTGCCG
>CANGMH010000349.1 GCA_947454005.1 Verrucomicrobiota bacterium | reverse complement strand
GGCTACAGCGCCGTGCAGCTCGGCTTCGACGACCAGAAGGAACACCGTCTCACCAAACCGTTGCTCGGCCACATCAAGAAGCACAACGGCGCGGCGGTGAAGCGCATCCGCGAGTTCCGTGATTTCACCAAGGAGGTGAAGCCCGGCGACGTGATCGGAGCCGACCTCTTCGAGGCGGGCCAGTTCGTCGATGCCATCGGCACGACCAAGGGCCGCGGCTTCGAGGGCGTCGTCAAGCGCCACGGTTTCCGCGGCGGCGACCAGACCCACGGTGCGAAGGGCTGGCATCGCCGGTCCGGCGCCATCGGTCAGCGCCTATTCCCCGGCACCGTCATGCGCGGCATGAAGATGCCCGGCCACATGGGCCAGGTGCGACGCACCGGCCAGAACCTGGAGATCGTCCAGGTCCGCAAGGACGACAACGTGCTCCTGATCCGCGGCTCGTTCCCCGGCAGCGAAGGCGATTATTGCATCATCCGCGAGGCGAAGAAGATCGCCATCGGGTCGAAGCGTTTCCAGACCATCCTCGACGCCCGCAAGAAGGCGAAGGAGGCTTTGGCCGGTGGTGCCGCGAAGAAGGACGAGAAGAAGGCGGCCGCCAAGAAGAAGTGAGGAGGAACTGATCGATGAAACTTTCTGTCCAGACCCAGACCGGCTCAGCCGCCGGCGAGCTCGAAGTCAAATTCGAGGTCATCCAAGACAACAAGGGCCAGCAGGCCGTCCACGACACCGTGGTCGCCTACCGCGCCGGGATGCGCCGCGGCACCGCGGCGACCAAGACCATGGGCGACGTGGCCGGCACCGGCAAGAAGCCGTGGCGCCAGAAGGGCACCGGCCGCGCACGCGCCGGTTCCTTCGCCAGCCCCTTGTGGCGCGGCGGTGGCGTGACCCACGGTCCGCAGCCCCGCGACTTCAGCAAGAAGGTCAACATCAAGGTCAAGAAGCTCGCCTTGCGCCGCGCCCTCAGCGAGCGCCTCAAGGCCGGCGACGTCCTCGTCGTCGACGACCTCAAGCTGTCGAGCCCCAAGACCAAGGACTTCGTCGCCTTGCTCCGCCAGCTCGACCTGTCGGACAAGACGTCGCTCTTCCTCGTCGGCGAGGAGAACCTCAACGCTTCCCTCGCTTCCCGCAACCTCCCGGGTGTCGCGCTGGCGACCGGTGCGTCGGTCATCACCTACGACCTGTTGAAGTACGACAAGCTCGTGTTCACCAAGACCGGTTTCGAGCAGATCGAGGCCCGGCTCGCCAAGAAGTCCTTCTAGCCATGAAAAAGCTCACCTCCTTCGACATCATCAAGACCGTCCGCGTGACGGAGAAGGCTGCCATCCTCACGGAGAAGCAGAACAAGTACACCATGGCCGTCGACCCCCGCGCGACCGCTCCTGAGGTCAAGCTGGCCGTCCAAGAGCTCTTCAAGGTGAAGGTCGTCAAGGTCAACACCGCCAACATGCGCGGCAAGCTCCGCCGCCAGAACACCAAGGCCGCCGGCTGGACCAGCGACTGGAAGAAGGCCGTCGTCACCCTCAAGGAGGGCGACAAGATCTCGCTCATCTGAGCGGTTCCCCGAACGGTCCGACCGGCGCGTGGGCATCGTCCACGCGCCTTTTCGTTTTCAACGCGGAACAGCGACCGACCGGCGCCGAGGTTGAGCTCGTGAACGATCCGATCTCATCGACCCATTATCCCGAGCGCCAGGCGGAACGGGACGCATGGATCCTCGCGCAGCGCCCGGATCTCGACCACCATCGTTCGGCGTTGTCGGTCGACCGGCCCGGTGGTCAGTTGATCGAGGTAGAACCCGATGCCCAAGGAAGACCGATCCGCTCCCTGACGGTCTTCATCACCAACCGGGAATGCCCGTGGCGTTGCCTGATGTGCGACCTGTGGAAGCACACCACCCGCGATTCCGTCCCGGCAGGGGCCATCCCGCGGCAGATCGATGTCGCGACCCGATCCGTCTCCGGCCCGTTCGGCCAGATCAAGCTCTACAACGCCGGCAGTTTCTTTGATCCGCGGGCCATCCCATCGGAGGACCACGCCGCGATCGCTTTACGGTGCCGCGGGTTCCGGAGCGTCGTCGTGGAATGTCATCCGACCCTCATCGGTCCCAAGGTGCCGGGGTTCCGCGACCGTCTCGACGGGGCGCGGTTGGAGGTCGCCATGGGGCTGGAATCGGCCGAACCGTCGGTATTGGAGCGGTTGAACAAGCGGATGACGCGCGATGATTTCGCCCGGGCCGCCGGCTATCTGCGCGAGAACGGTATCGGCGTCCGCGTCTTCCTGTTGGTGAAACCTCCGTTCGTCGACGACGTGGCTGCGCTGGAGCAGGCGTCCCGGTCGGTGGAAGTCGCCTTCGCCAGCGGCGCCGATGTGGTGGCGCTCATCCCCACGCGGTCGGGCAACGGCGCGCTGGACCGATTGGCGAAGGCAGGGCTGTTCACACCGCCCACGCTCACCTTGTTCGAGGACGCCGTGGATGCCGCGTTCGCCTTCCGACCTGCCGGTGGCCGGATCCTCTCGGATCTCTGGGACCTGAAACGGTTCTGCGATGATCCGGCGTCGTTCGAAGCGCGCGAGGCTCGCATGGCTGCGATGAACCTTGGTCAACAGGTCCTTCCGCGCATCGGTGCCGCGTCGTCGTCGTAGGACCCGGCCTCTTGGCATCCGCCGCTTGGCGTAGGCGCAAACACTGAGCCGACTACCGCGGACGGCGTTGCTCGCAGCGCGAGCCACGCGACCTCGGGGACGAGGATGCTCGCAGCGCGAGCATCGCCGCCATCGGGCCGTCCGCTGTACGCGGGCTGTTTTATCGCAGCGCGACAAAACCCACCGCGGTAGGCCGGCTCGCGCTACGAGCCCTGCTGCGGTAGCACGGCTCGCGCTACGAGCCGTGGTCTGGATGGCACGGACGGGCTGCCCCCCTTCCGTGGCTTCTCCCCGCGTCGGCGGCATCGGCAGCACGGTGATGCGAGCCGCGGCCGCGGGCGCATCCGGGTCCGCCGGGCGTGCGCGAAAAAAATCTGAAGAATCTTTCTGACCTCGGGCGGGATCCCCGGTGGATACCTTGTGATGACGCATCGATCCGCTGCCACGAAGCCCGGGAGACCCCGGTCTGTGCGCGCGCGGGTCATCCGCCGACCACCCGCTTCGCCATGAGACGCCTCCTACGACTCCTGCTTCCCTCCGCGGTCCTTTTTCCCGTGCTCCTGTGCGCGGCGCCGACCACCGGTACCCCGTCCGCCGCGCCCGCCGGCAAGACCCAGCAACTCGCGCCCGGCCAGACGCCCGAGGGTTTGCCGAAGTCCGACTGGCAGAACATCCGCGCGGCGCACACGGCTTGGCTGCATGGCTTCATGCCCATCGAGGGCGGATGGCAGGCGCGCAATCCGGGGCAGCAGTGGAACACGAAGTTCGACGCGCGCGGCTTCCTCACCGCGCCGAAGGACGGCGCATGGTCCTGGGGCTTGGAGCTGCGGAGCTACGGCGTGGGCGAAGCGCAGACCGCCATCGGCGGCCAGGCCCCGGCGATGAAGGCCGAGGGACAGCGGCTCACCTACCAGTGGGACGCGACGCTCCAGGAGTGGTGGGTGAACGACGCACGCGGCCTTGAGCATGGCTACACCGTCACCCAGCGCCCCGCCTCCACCGGCAACCCGCCGTCGGCGGACCACGAGCTGATCTTCGTGCTCGCCACCCGGGGCACGTTGACGCCGAAGGTCGACGAGGACCGCCTGGGCGTCCGCTTTGCCGATGGCGCCGGCGCCACCGTGCTCACCTATGCCGGGCTGAAGGTGTGGGATGCCGAGGGCAAGGTGCTGGCCTCCCGCTTCGAGGCGGCGGGGGACAAGGGCGTGCGGCTGCTGGTCAAGGACGACGGCGCGCGTTACCCGCTGACCATCGACCCCATCGCCCAGCAGGCTTACGTGAAGCCGTCCGACGTCGGCTACGCGGGGGCGGGTGACCAGTTCGGCATCTCGGTGGCGGTGGCGGGCGACACGGTGGTGGTCGGGGCGCCCTTCGAAGACAGCCTCTCGACGGGCATCAATGGCACGCCCAATGAGGGCGCCAGCGCTGCCGGGGCGGCGTATGTGTTTGTGCGGAGCGGGACGACGTGGAGCCAGCAGGCCTACCTCAAGCCCGCCGCCGTGGGCACCACACAGGCGAATGACCAGTTCGGCATCTCGGTGGCGGTGGCGGGCGACACGGTGGTGGTCGGGGCACTCAATGAAGACAGCAGCACGACGGGCATCAACAGCACCCCCGATGAGACCGCGACCAATGCCGGAGCTGCGTATGTGTTCGTGCGGAGCGGGACGACGTGGAGCCAGCAGGCCTACCTCAAGCCGGCCGCCGTGGGCACCACGCAGACGGGCGACCGGTTCGGCACCTCGGTGGCGGTGGCGGGCGACACGGTGGTGGTCGGGGCAAACTTGGAAGACAGCAGCACGACGGGCATCAATGGCGCCCCCGATGAGACCGCGACCGATGCCGGGGCGGCGTATGTGTTTGTGCGGAGCGGGACGGCGTGGAGCCAGCAGGCCTACCTCAAGCCCGCCGCCGTGGGCACCACGCAGGCGGGTGACCAGTTCGGCATCTCGGTGGCGGTGGCGGGCGACACGGTGGTGGTCGGGGCGCCCTTCGAAGACAGCCTCTCGACGGGCATCAATGGC
>CANGMH010000348.1 GCA_947454005.1 Verrucomicrobiota bacterium | reverse complement strand
GAGCAACCGCGCGCGGACCCAACGCCGCGTCACCGACGATGCCAGCAGCCCCGCGGCCAGAGCCATCGACAAGGCCGCCAGGTGCAGCAGCAACATCCGCGCGGCGTCCATCCATCCGATGCCCCCGAGCAGCACGGGCACCATGAGCACCGGCGTCGCCGCGAGGACGAGGGTGAAGGCGCGCAAGGCGTGCACGAACGCCTTGCCGACCACGACCTCTTGCGCGCTGAGCGGCGTGAGGAAGAGCAGCCCGAGCGTGCCTTCGCGTTTCTCACGGCTGAGACAATCGGCCGTGAGCACCGGCGCGATGATCCAGATGGCGGTGACGAGGACGTGGTTCAACCCGGCGAACATGCCGCGCCCGTCGCCTTGCCGGGCGAACACCCGCGGGTCCCATCCGAACGCCAGCACCGCGAGCACCACGGCGGCGCCCAGGACGCGGAGCCAGTGCCCGGCCGGTTGCCGGGCCTGCTCGCGCAGCTCACGTTGTAGGACCGGCCACACCGGAGGTCATCGTGCCTGCCCGCCGCGGGCGTCGCAACCCGGGAGACGCCGGGTCCCGCGCGAACCGCCGGCGAGCCCGTCCCGATTTGGCCTTCCGTCGCGGGACGGCCTGCCGCTAGCGTCGACCGCATGGCCAAGATTTTCCTCGTCGACGACGAGCTGACGATGGTGCAGATGATCACGGAGGTGCTCCGTGCCGGAGGCCACGAGGTCTTCCCCTTCACCAACTTCAACGGTGTCGCCGACGCGTTGGTCGCAAAGCAGCCGGAACTGGTCATCACCGACCTCTATCTCGACAAGACCAAGCCGCAGGGCCTGGAGATCGTGCAGCGCGCCCGCGCGCTCTCGCCGCCGGCGGTCGTCATCATGATCACCGGCTTCGGCACCGTGGAGAGCGCGGTCGAGGCGATGAGGCTGGGTTGCTACGATTATCTCGAGAAGCCCTTCAAGCTCGACGAGCTGAAGCTCTGTGTGGCCCGGGCGCTCAACCACACGCAGATGGTCGCCGAGAACACGCAGCTGCGGAAGGAGCTCAAGAAGCGCTACCAGTTCAGCCAGATCATCGGCGCCAGCGAACCCATGCAGGCCGTCTACAAGATGGTCGAACGCGTGGCGGACACCGATTCCACCGTGCTGATCCTCGGCCAGAGCGGCACCGGAAAGGAGCTGGTCGCCCGGGCGCTGCACTACAACTCCCGGCGCGGCCAAGGTCCCTTCATCCCCATCAACTGCTCCGCGCTGCCCGAGAACCTGCTCGAATCGGAGCTCTTCGGGCATCGCAAAGGGGCGTTCACCGGTGCGGTCAACGACAAGAACGGCCTGTTCCACGACGCCGACGGCGGCACGATCTTCCTCGACGAGATCGGCACGATGCCCGCGCTGCTCCAGAGCCGGCTGCTGCGCGTGCTCCAGGAGAAAGAGGTCCGGCGCGTCGGCGACAACACGCCCAGCCACGTGAACGTCCGCGTGCTCGCCGCGACCAACGAGCACCTCGAGCAGCTGGTGAAGGACGGCAAGTTCCGCGAGGACCTCTACTACCGCCTCAACGTCGTCCCGATCACCCTTCCCGGTCTCCGCGACCGGCGCGACGACATCCCGATGCTCGTCGCCCATTTCGTGAAGGACAAGGTCCACCGCCGTTCGGGCCAACCGATCAAGGTGAGCCAGCGCGCCATGGACACCTTCTGCGCCTACGATTGGCCGGGCAACGTGCGCGAGCTCGAGAACGCCGTCGAACGCGCCACCATCCTCGCCGACCTTCCCTTGATCCGCGTCGTCGACCTCCCGCCCATCGTCCAGCGGAAGGCGCCGGCGGACGACGGCAGGGAGGAGAAGCAGTCGGCCGAGCTCGCTTCGCCGGTCGGCCCCGCCTCGCCCCCTGCCCTGCCGGCGACGTCCGCCGCGGGCCCGATCACCCTGCGTCCCGGCACCCCGTTGCCGTTGGGAGTCGTCAGCCTGAAGAAGTTCTCCCGCGACCAGGAGGTCGCCTACATCAACCACGTGCTCGCGCTCTCCAACCAGAACAAGGAGGAGGCGGCCAAGCTGCTCGACATCAGCCTGGCGACCCTCTACCGCAAGCTGGCCGGTGAAGGCGAATGAAGCGCGCCTTGCCAGTCCGGTGTCTCTTGCGGATGGTCCGGCCGCGACGATGTCCGGTCGGATCCGGGCCTGTGGCCCCGTGGGCCTCCACCCGAGGTGACGGCGACACGGACCGCCGGACGTCATGGCCGACGAACGGGCGCCCCGTCCGCTGGTACGACACCGAACAGGACCCGCCAGAACCGCTGAAGGACCGAATCCCATGCCCACCCGCCATTTCGCATCCGACAACTACGCCGGCATCGCGCCCGAAGCCTGGGCCGCGCTCGCCGAGGCCAACTCCCACCACGTCCCCGCCTACGGCAACGACGAGTGGACCCGCCGCGCGGCGGACGCGATCCGCGAGGTCTTCGAGACGCCGTGCGAGGTGTTCTTCGTCTTCAACGGCACCGCCGCGAACTCGCTGGCCCTCGCCCATTCCACCCAGAGCTACCACAGCGTCCTCTGCCACAGCGTGGCCCACGTCGAGACCGATGAATGCGGCGCGCCGGAGTTCTTCGGCAACGGCACCAAGCTGCTCCAGCTCCCGGGCGAGCACGGTCGGCTGACGCCCGCGGGCATCGAGGAGGCGGTGAAACGGCGCACCGACATCCATTATCCCAAGCCCGCCGTGGTCACCGTCACGCAGGCGACGGAGGTCGGCACGCTCTACACCCCGGCGGAGCTCCGCGCGATCGGCGCGATGGCGAAGAAGCACAAGCTCAGGTTCCACATGGACGGCGCGCGGTTCGCCAACGCGGTGGCGGCGCTCGGCGTCGCCCCCCGCGAGATCACCTGGCAAGCGGGCGTCGATGTCCTCTGCTTCGGGGGCACCAAGAACGGCATCCACGTCGGCGAAGCCGTGGTGTTCTTCGACCGGGAGCTCGCGAAGGAGTTCGACTACCGCGCGAAACAAGGCGGCCAGCTCTGCTCCAAGATGCGCTTCGTCTCCGCCCCTTGGCTCGGGATGCTCAAGGACGGCGTCTGGCTCCGGCACGCCGCCCACGCCAACGCGATGGCCAAGCTCATGCACGACCTGGTCTCCGCCATCCCCGGGGTGAAGGTCCTGTTCCCCCACCAGGTGAACTCCGTCTTCGTCGAACTTCCGAAGCCGGCCATCCAAGCGATGTACGCCAAAGGTTGGATGTTCTACAACTTCATCGGCGAAGGCGGCTGCCGGTTGATGTGCTCGTGGGACACCCAGGAGGAGGACGTCCGCGCCTTCGTCGCCGACCTTGCCGCGGTCATGCCGAAGTGACCGGCACAGGATGCCCTCGGGACCGGTGGCCGGTCAGGCGACGCGTAAGCAGCCGTCCGTGAGGATCTGCGCGCGCAACCCGCCTCGCCCCCTCAACCAAGCCTCCGCACCGGACCCGAACGCCCGGTCCATCCAATGGCATGGACGACACTCCTCCGTGCCGAGGAACCGGACTCCTTGGACGAGGAATTCCTGACCGATCAACGTGCCGAGGTCGGCTCCACGGGTGACCACGTTCCGGCGCAAGACCGAAGGCGGCCGGTCGTGCCGATCGAGCGAGCAGCAGAGGCCGAGGAACACCTCTTCGGAGAAGAAGGTGACCTGACCGGGGTAGCCGGGCTTGTGATCCAGGAAGCGGTCCCCCTCCAGCCCCCGACCGGCGAGGCAACGCACGGAGGCCACCTCGGTCATCGGATGTTCCGACGGCTCGCGTCCATGGTGGCCCACGAAGTTGTGGCCCGTGGAAACGAACAACCGCACCACCTCGAACGCATCGCTGGTCACCAAGGCCAGATAGACGTTGGCGTCTCCATCCGCAAGCAGCCGGCTCCGGGGCGGTGTCGCCTCCGGGCTGGAGCGACGGCGGAACCGGCGTTTCCTGCGGCGATCTGGAACGGCCGTCGACCGGCCCCGACATCACAACGATTCAGGGTCCCGGGACTCCATGCGGTCGCGAAGTTTCTTCAGGGCCGCCGCCTCGAGCTGACGGATCCGCTCCCGCGTGAGACCGAAATCGACGCCGATCTCCTCGAGCGTCACCGGTTCCCCGCCATCGAGGGCGAATCGCCGGCGGAGGATGACCTGTTCGCGGGCATTCAACGTCCCGACCAGCTCACGGATGATCTCGGCGTTGGACTCCTCGCTGACCCGGGTCCAAGGCATCTGGGCGTTGTCGTCCGCGATGACATCCGCGACGCGCCCGGAATCGGAATCGCTGCCCAGCGGGGCATCGAGCGACGTCGTGCCGACCATGGCGCTCTCGCGCCAGTGCGCGATGTCGTCCTCGGAGATCTCGAGGATCACCGCCAGCTCGGAGTCCTTCGCCGGACGCCCGTGCTTCGCCTCGAACGCGTTCTCGGCCCGACGGAGCTGGGCGATCTGCTGGACGAGATGGATCGGGAGCCGGATGGACTTCGCCTGGTTCGAAAGCGCCCGCTTGATGGACTGCTTGATCCACCAAGCCGCGTAGGTCGAGAGTTTCGCTCCCTTGGTGGGGTCGAAACGTTCCACGGCCCGCATGAGGCCCATGTTGCCTTCGTTGATGAGGTCGAGAAGCGGCAGACCGTAGTCCTCGTATTCCCGGGCGATCTTGACCACGAGACGCAGGTTCGCCTTGATCATGTGCTCGCGAGCGGCCTCGTCGCCCGCCTGGATCCGGT
>CANGMH010000347.1 GCA_947454005.1 Verrucomicrobiota bacterium | reverse complement strand
TTGATCGAGCGGAAATCAACGAACTTGGACATGGTGGGGTTCCTTTCTTGGGGTGTGCTGGGTCGGCTCCGCGCGGAATGCACGGACGACCTCCAATCAGGCATTTTACCATGCCGGCGGGCTATCTGGGAAGGTGCCGCGCCTTCAGCGAGCGTCCTTCCCGCTGGGTGAACGGTTGCCCAAGCTTTCCGCCAAGGAATCCACCTCGCCCTTCCCGTTCAGCAGCGATGCGGTGAATGGGTCGGGATGCTGGAGAAACGATCCGAGGTCGGTGAAAAGGAAGAGCCGGTGCCCGCGCTCCAATCGCTGGCAGGCCTCGACCAGATGGGCCACCCGTTCCGGGCTGCTCGTGACCGTGAGCACGCGGAATCTCGGGAACCCGAAACGCGACTTGTGCACTCCCTGTGTCCAAGTCGACTGGTAAGCCAGCAATTTGCGGTAGAACGACGATTGCTGCAGGCCGGCACGAGTGACGGGCATCGTGCCGCGGTCGGCTTCCAGAAAGAACAGTGCTGGAGGCTCGTCCGACTCATTTTGCAGGCCGAACACCTTGTCCGGATGGAGGCCGATGTGGAGACCGGGCGACACATCCACGCCCCAGACGAACGGTGGACGGATCTGGCCCTGCCGCCGGGTCGCGGGTAGTTGATGCTCGTGGAGAAATCGGACCGTTTCGTTCTTCGCAGACTCCAGCGCCACGGCCACGTCGGACACGAGCAGCGCGTGTTCGAGGTAGAGCCGCTTCACCTCGCCGCTGGCTGTCCAGCGGATAGGGAAGTCCGCCGTCTGGGCAAGTTGGTTGCCGCCCTGGGCAGTCAGCCCGTAGACGAGTTCACGCGAACCGCCTTGATGGTAGTAATCAATCTGGCAGCGGGGACGCTCCAAGTGGCCGTGGTGGTAGAGAAGCTGGAGCCGCCGCAACACCTGCTGGCGGCTGCCGCCCACAAGCGCCGCGATCTGGGACGAGCGGAGGAAGTGATGACGGGCAACCGCGCGCAAAATCGCCACGTCGCGGGACGTGAAGGCAAGAGCGGTCTGGATGTCAGCGCGATGGAATCGGGGCAGCCGGGTCATTCCGGTATTTTACCAGCACCCCGGCCTTCGGACCTAATCCACCGGTTCAATGACGTGGACGACTGATGCCCTTCGCACTTTCACCGTGCGATGCCCCAGCCAGACATGCAGGGCGAGGACAGCGACCGCCAAGAACCCTAGCGCGTCATGCGCGTTCGCCGTCCATCCGCGCACCTGCTCGTCGCCGAAGTAATAGAGGCCGTAGCCGGTCACGGTGAGCGCCAGCAGCCAAGCGAGCAAGGTGACGCCGCTGCGGCGGTTCTGCCCCGCTTGCCACGCGCGGCGGATATGGTTCGGCCAAAGCGTGCCGAGCACGAACAGGAAGACCATCGCCGCACCACCGTGGATCTTCAGCAACGACGGCTTGGTGGCGCGGGCGAGGCCGGAACCGGATGCAAGGTCGGCGAGCCACCAAAGCGCGCCCGACATGAACAGGAGGGACGCGACGGCATAGAGCCACCCCTTGTGCCGGCGGCTCAGTTGGAAGGGACGCTTTTTCACGCGGCAAGCGGCATCGCCTCGGCGGCCAGCACGAACGCCTCGGCGTCGTAGCGTGCCAGCACTGACTCGGCGCCGGGGCCGCCGAAGAACACGACCTTCGTGAGCGCGTCGGCCAAGAGACAGGTCGGTGCACGCACGCTCACGCTCACGTGGGCGACGAACGCGGAACCGGTGGCCGGATCGACCAGATGGCTCACAACGATTCCTCCGCCTTCGCTCCGGGAGAACGTCGGAGCTGAGGTGGCCAGCGCCGCATTTTGCAGGCGGAAGCCGTGCGCCAACCGGCCGGGCGAACCCGGGTCGCGCAACTGCACCGGCTGTGCCCGCGGACCGAACGCACGCAGGTCGCCGCCGGCGTTCACCAGTCCCGATTCCGCTCCGTTGGCCTGCAATGCCGCGACGGCGCAGTCCACGGCGAAGCCCTTGGCGATGCCGCCCAAGTCCAAGGTGAGCGGACGGCCAAAGCGAACTTGGTGACCCGACAGAAGCTCCAAGTCACGCCAACCGCCCGGCTTTCGCAAAGGCAAGTCTGGCAAGAGGCCCCAACGCTGGAGCACCGGGGCCACGGTCGGGTCGAATGCACCGTCGCTCGCCCCTGCGATCTCCTTCGCGGTCGCGAGCACGTGAGAAGTCCAAGCGTCCACGGTGACGGCACGGCAGGCTGCTTCGCGGTTCAAGCACGACAGCTCGCTCGCTGGGTCGTGGAAACTCATCAGCGTCTGGACGCGGGTGACGGCGGCGAACGCCGCGTCCACCGCGCGGTCGAGCCGCGCTGGTTCACCCCACGCGGTCACTTCGACGAAGGTGCCGAGCAAGGGCCGGCAGCGGCGCACGCTATCGTTTGAGCACGAGGTCATGGAAGGCGAGCAGCCGCTTCACGCCATCCGTGATGTGCCGGCACGAGAGTGTCGCACCGGAGACGTTCTTGATGTCTTCGTCGAGCCGGAGCTTCGCACCGTTCTTTTTGCCGAGGAACTGCGCGCGCCAGTCGGCGTCGCGGACCTGGTATCCGTAGGTCTCGCGGTAATCCATCACCTCGATGCTCTGCACGCTGCCGTCCGGCTTGAGGGCGAGCGCCCAAGTGATGAACTCATGTTTGCCGAGCACCTCGTCGACGATGAACCAGCCGGCCGACTGCCCGTCCTTTGTCGCCCGCCAGACGCGCTGGGTGTCGAGCCGCACGCGCACACCGCTGGCCTTCTCGACGGCCTTCATCTGATCCTTGGTCAGCTTCACGTCGCCCGGCGCGAACTCCGTGCCGTCGGGGAAGCACGCCTTCTGCGCGCTCTCGACCGTGTGGTAGGTGGTTGCGTGGCCGTGGAAGGCACCGGCCACAAGGGCGGGCAAGGCGAGATAGTGGATACGTCCGCTCATGAAGGGGTGGAGCTGCGTCGGGTTCAGAAATTGAAGCCGATCTTGAGACGGAACTCGCGGCGGGCCTCCTCCGCGTAGGCCTTGCCGGACACGGTGGCGTCCACCTCCTTGCCCCAGAGCTGTTCGGCCCAAGAGAGCGTGGCCCACCAGCGTTGCGCGCCGTAGTGCAGCGCCGGGCCTCCGAAGAGGACGGTGTGCTCGTGGAAGCCGAAGTCGAAATTCGGATACTCGGAGCGGAGGTGCGTCTCCAGCCCGAAGAACCAGTTCGGCGCGAAGCGGTAGGCGGCCCCGAGCGCGGTCTCCAAGGCGATCTCATGGTCGTATTCCTCGGCGGGTTTCTTGCCCCAAGCGAGCTGGATGCCGACGTTGGCGCTGAGGATGAACGTGTCGTCGAGGTAGTTCTTCTGGAAGACGAGCTGCGGCGCGATGAAGGGCTCCTTCTGGATGATGCCGCCCACGTCGTCGTAGCGGAGGAAGCCCACTTCGGTGCGCAGCGCCAACCCGTAGCCGTCCTTGAACGGGCTCTTGAAGCGATACTTCACCGCCGCCTCGACGCCGCCGAACTTGTAGAAGGAACCGTCGTCCAACTCGTCCACGCCCTTGAAGTCGAAATAGTGCTGTGTGACCGAGAGGCTGACCTGGAACTTGTCGGTGACGCCGTATTCGACCTCGGTGTCGAAGTCCCACGCATGGTAGTCGCCCACGGGCTTGCCCGTGCGCAGCGTGGTGAACTGGTAGGCGTCGAAATGCCCCTTCGGCAATGTCTCCGCGCCGCGGACGTAGCCGAAGAGGTGTTCATCGGCATGGAGCGGGACGGCGGCGGCCAAGGTGGCGGCGACGGCGAGACAAGTGAGCTGCTTCATTTCCGGGGGCAGTAGGACAGGCCGACACCGTCACCGCTCCCGGTCGCTTGCCTTTCTTTGTCGGAGGGTTGCGTAGGTTCCAGTCTCCTTGAACTCCGTTGCAGACATTTAGACGCCTTTGGTCGGCTGGTTTGGGCTCATCTGCATTTAGGCAGCGCCGTGGACGTCAGGCCTGATCCACCGGTTCAGCTTGTCCTCCACCTCCGTCCTCGGCTGAGCGAAGCGCTCGCGCGAACGCTGCACCCATTTCTCCGGCTGGCCGACGGCGTGGACCGAGGGAGCTTGGGTCACGCCACGGAACGGTTGAAGCTGCTCTCCGTTCTCCAAAAGCTTCACGAAGACCTCGAAGCGATTGAGGTCGACGAACTGGCGGGTCTGGAACTCCTCACCGAACTGCCCGCGCAAGACCTCGGCGTCGTCATGGCCGACGCGGAACGCGACCATCGAACCCACGTTGCCGAAAACGGCTTGCCGGACGGGCAACGACAATTGGTCGATGTATTGGTGGGAGAGCGTGAGGCAGAGCCGATACTTGCGGGCCTCGGCGAGGATGGACGCGAAGGCGTCCGTGCTGAAGTTCTGGAACTCGTCGATGAACAGATAGAAATCCTGCCTCTCAGCTTCCGGCCGGTTCGCCCGTGCCATGGCGGCCAACTGGAACTGCGTGACCAACAAAGAACCGAGCAGGTTCGCCTTGTCGTGCCCGAGTCGACCCTTGGACAGGTTGGCGATGAAGATGCGCTGGTGGTCCATCATGAATGGGAAGCTCACTCTGGAGCGCACCTGCCCGAGGATGTTGCGGACGACCGGGCTCTGGAGGAACTGACCGAGTTTGTTCTGGATGGGGGCGATGGCCTCGCGCTGGAAGCGCGGGTCGTAGCTGGCATACTCGGTGGTCCAGAACTGCCG
>CANGMH010000346.1 GCA_947454005.1 Verrucomicrobiota bacterium | reverse complement strand
GCCGCCGGCGTCACCGTCACCTGGCAGCGGCTCGGCTCGATGTTCTGCGGATACTTCACCGCGGGACCGGTCTGGAACCTCTCCGATGCGATGCGGAGCGACCGCGCGAAGTTCGCGAGGTTCTTCCACGGGATGCTGGCCGAAGGCGTCTACCTCGCACCGTCGCAGTTCGAAGCGGGGTTCCTCTCCACCGCGCACACCCCGGACGACATCGATGCCACGGTGCGCGCCGCGGCGAAGGTGCTGCGGACGATCTGAGCCCCCATGGAACGGAACACCCGAGGCGAAGTCCGTCCCGGCATCCCTTCCGTGGCGGAGATATGGCGGCGTCCCCTGCCCCACCTCGACGGCCAACGGAGCACCCGGTGGATCGTCCGGACGGTGATCACGGCGTTCCACTGGCAGGTGCGCGAGCTGCACGGTCTTGAAGCGATCGGCGTGGACCGCGACCCGTTCATCCTCGCGCCGAACCACAGCCAGCGCCCCGAGGCCATGCTGGTGCCGGCGTGGCTCAGTTTCCACCGCGGCGGACGGATGGTCCATTTCATGGCGGATTGGAACTTCCTGCTGATCCCCGTGATCGGCGCGATGATCCGTTGCCACGATCCCATCGTCGTGACGCGCAAGCCGGCCAAGCCCGCCTTCCTCAACCGTTACAAGGCCCGGTATGCGGGGGCGCTACCCCCGTTCGAGGAGGCGCGGCGACGACTGGCCGACGGGAGATCGGTCGGGGTCTTCCCCGAAGGCACGACAAACCGCCACCCTGCCCAGATGCTGCGCGGACACCACGGCGCCGCCCAACTGGCCCTCGACTCGAATTCGCCGGTGGTCACCGCCGGGATCCGGTTCATCGGGAACGACGGTCGCCGACCGATCCGCGACACGCAGCCGTTCACCGTCCGGTTCGGCCGATTGCCGGCGCAGCCCGCGCCAAGTGACGGACAAGTGACGGATGTGGAGCGGACGCGGCAATTCCATCACCGGTTGATGACGGCCATCTCGACAGCGTGCGGCAAGGGGTGGCAACCTGACGGCAGACGTAGCAAATATGCCCTCGACCAAGACTGATCTGCGGGTCGTGCGCGTGGAAGATGCCTGGGGCCGCGAGCTCGCGCTCGCCGTCATGCGGGCCATCTACCGCGACGAGAAGAACTGGATCCAGCACGACGAGAAGCTGGTCTCGCAGACCGACCTCACCGACGACCGGGCGTCGTGGTTCGTCGTCTGCCTCGACAACCAGCCCGTTGGCGTGCTCCGCGTGCTCTACGAGGTGCCCCTCGACCTCTACAAGGCCTACGGCTTCAAGCTGCTCGCCAAGGGCATCGACCTCGAGCGGTTCCTCCGCGAGAACCGCATCGCCGAGATCGGCCGCTTCGCCGTGCTCCCGGAACACCGCCGCAACCTGCTCGTCGTCGTCGGCCTCATGCGCGCCGCCGTGGCCGACACGGTCGGACGCGGATGGACCCACTACATCACCGACATCTTCGAGGGCGAACAGCACAGCCCCCACGGTTTCCACACCCGCGTGATGGGTTTCCAGGAGGTCGCCACCCACGATGTCGGCGAGCTGAACTGCCCGAACCGCAGGGTGACGATGGTCCTCGACCTGGCGCACGCGTACCAAAAGATGCGCAAGGGCAACAACTGGATCTTCCGCTACCTCACCGAGGATTGGAGCCCGGAACTGCACCAGCGCTTGGGCGGAGTCCACGAAGCCCCCGCCTTGGTCGCGGCCTGATCGCCGACGACGCCCGGTGCCCCGCGGCGCGGTCGGTGGTCCGATCCTTGGGCTTGAGCCTGTCCCTCCCGGGCACCCATCGTGGCGCCACATGATGTCCGATCTGTCCCGTATCATCCCGGCGTTGTTGCTCGGCCTCGGCGCCGCTTTGGCCGACCTCCGGGCAGCGGGCGTGCTCGGACGCAGCGTGCTCGCGGCAGACCTCCATGAACCCATCGCGCTCGATGTCGCGGCAGACGGCCGGGTCTTCTTCGTGGAACGTCGGGGCGCGGTCAAAGCGTGGCATCCGGACACGGGCGCGACCACGGTCGTGGGCAAGCTCGACGTGTTCACCGGCCCGGAGGACGGCCTGTTGGGGCTCGCGCTGCATCCTGGGTTCGCCACCAACCATTGGCTGTTCCTCTTCCACTCGACGCCGGGCGTGCCCGAGAACCGTGTGTCGCGCTACACCGTCAGCGACGACGCCCTCGATCTCGCATCACAGAAGATCCTGCTGAGGATCCCGACGCGCATCCCGAAACCGAACCATTCCGGCGGAGGGCTCGGGTTCGACGCCGCGGGGAATCTCTACGCCTCGACCGGCGACTACACCTACGCCGACAAATCGGACGGCTTCGCTCCGCTCGACCGTCGACCGGGCCACGAGCTGAACGATTCCGAACGGACCGCGGCGAACACGGCGGACCTCCGCGGGAAGATCCTGCGCATCCATCCGGAACCCGACGGCACCGCGACGATCCCCGCCGGCAACCTCTTCCCGCCGGGCATGCCGAAGACCTGCCCCGAGGTCTACGTGATGGGATGCCGGAACCCGTTCCGATTCACGGTGGATCCCCGGACCGGCTGGCTGTACTGGGGCGACGTGGGACCCGACGCCACCGGCCCCGACCCGGCGCGCGGACCGGCGGGCTTCGACGAATTCAACGTGGCCAAGGCGGCGGGCAATTTCGGATGGCCCTATTTCACCGCGGACAACCGGCCGTACCACGCCTTCGATTTCGGGACCCGCGAGAGCGGTCCGGCGGCGGATCCGGCGCATCCTGTCAACGATTCGCCCAACAACACCGGGCTGCGCGATCTGCCACCGGCGAAGCCGGCGTTCCTTTGGTATCCACCGGGGCAGTCCTCGCGCTGGCCGGAGGTCGGATCCGGCGCCCGCTCGGCGATGGCCGGACCGGTATACCACTTCGATCCGGCGCTGAGATCGGACCGCAAGCTCCCCGCGGAGTACGACGGCGCGGTCTTCCTGTTCGAATGGGAACGCGGCTGGATCAAGGCCGCGTGGCTGGGCGATTCCGGCGAGCTCCGCGCGCTGAAGCCGTTCATGGGCGACGTGAAGTTCAAGCGCCCCATCTGCCTGAAGCTGGGGCCGGACGGAGCGCTGTACCTGATCGAGTGGGGCAGCAACTGGTCCGACAACCGCGACGCCGCGCTCGTGCGGCTCGCCGCTGCACCTTGACCAGACTCAGCGCGAAGCCCCGGGATCCAAGAAGTCGAGGTCTGCTTGGTTCCCCCCGCCGATTGCTCGGACGGAGGATCCCGGGCCGAGGCCGAGGTCGCCACGGCGACCCTGGCGAAGATCCGGAAGGCCGGCCGACGCCCCGGGATGCGATCGACATCGGCGCAGGGTCGCGATGAGTCGCCTCTCGTTCACGGGGACAGCCTGTAGTAGCGCCGGTCCGAGCCTTGGGCCTGGGTCAGGTGGAACTCGAACATCCCGGCGGCGTCGGTGACATCCGAGCGGACGGTGCTCCAGTTCACCAGGTCGGGCGACGACTGGAGACGGTAGCGGACACCGGCCTCGCCCCGCAGGCGCAGGGTGACCCGGGCGTTCCCGGCGATGCCGGCGCCGGCGGCGCCCGAGGCGCTGAGCGAGTTGGCCGCCTTCCAGCCCTGGAGCAGCGCTCGCAAGGCCTCGGGCTTGTTGACCGGGGCCGGATGGTTCGCTTGGTCGCGGGTGTTGATGCCGTGGCACGAGGTGCAGGTGCGGATCTCGCCCGGCTGGAAGGTGAGCCAGAAGCGCTCGCGGACGACCGGCATGCCGTTGGTGTCCGTCAGTTGCCAGGTCAGCGCCCGGCGCGCCGGCACGAACGCGGCCATCGAGCCGTCGTCGCCCAGCTTCACGCTGCCGGCAGGAGCGGACGGCGCCGGGACGTTGCCCGCCAACGCGGCCGGCTCGTGCAACGGCTCGGCCAGGACACGCCGGCCCGCGCGCGGCACCGCGTTGGAGCTGTAGAGCCCGAATCCCCGCAACTGGTCCCCTTGGAAGAACTGCATGAACCCGACGTCGTAGACCTTGCCCCCGGCACCGAGCGTCTTCGTCGCGGTCCCGGCGACACGGAGGTTGAAGGGCTGTTGCCGGTCGGCGTGGTCGCGCGTGGTGACATTCCGGCTCACGACGAGCGCCAGGTCGTTGGCCTGCAGGTAGGACTTGAGCGCGGCGAGGTCGACGCCTTCCTCGTCGATGACCTGCTGCTCGGGCGCCGGGATCGGCGGACGGCTGGCGGACGGCAACGGCCGCGCCCGGACCTCCACCGGATCGAGTTCCCAGAGCGGTCCGGAGTAGGTGACCAAGCTGCCGTAGGCGCCGAAGATCACCGTCTTGTGGATGCCCGCGGTCAACGGTTTGTCCGCGACCCAATAGGTTCCGGTGTTCTTCAGCGTCTTGAGCCGGAAATCGTATTCGGATCCGACGCCGCGGAGGTGCTCGTAGTCGGTGTTCGTCGCATGGACGGCGACGAGCGTGCCGTCGCTCATGGGCAAAGGCTCGCGGTAATGGCCCGAGTGGTTGGTCGTGGCGTTGCTTGAGAAGCTCTTCGTCTCCGGATGCGTGTAGTAGTCCATCTTCATGTGGTCCGCATCGAGACCCGGCGCTCCGGTGAGGGTCAGGATCTGGCCGGAAGCATGGGTGAAGAACTCCGGCGCGTCGGTGGCGAAGTAGGTCCCCGGACGACGCGGGTCCTCCTTCAGATGGAGCAGGTTGT